>DEHY01000120.1:0-14574 GCA_002352185.1 Competibacteraceae bacterium UBA2788 | reverse complement strand
GAAGGGAATGAATCGCGGCAGGATTTCAATTTTGAAACAGCTTTTTTTTCAGCGCGTTTAATTTTGAAACGCGCATGACCTCAATCTCCCGCTCCACGTTTGGAACAGGACTCTCCTGGCTCAATTCTGGCGATCCTTGCAGCGCGAGCTTCCAGCCCGCGCCACGGTTTCACAACTCAAATCGAATTGCCGTATGTGGTTGAATCTCTTACCACTCTCCCGTATTGGCGGTCACGAGTTTTTGCTCTACCGGCGCAGCAAGCCGGATCGTGGGTTGCCGTTTGATCCGCGCAGCGGGTTGCGCATTGGATAAGGCCGGCTGGATCGGGATCACCGAATGTGGATTTGGATCCGCCGCCGGACGCGGTGCGGTCACGCTCTGCTCCATGGCGCCCTCGCATTCATCCAGCGTGAAGAAGCCCATCAGGCTTTGCAGTTCCTTGGCCTGATCGCCCATGGCATTACTGGCGGCAGCGGTTTGTTCGACCAGGGCGGCGTTTTGCTGCGTGACCTGATCCATCTGNNGCCACAATGTCGCTGACTTTCTTGACCGAGGTGACGATCTCACCCAGGGCCTGCCCGGTGCGCTTGACCAGTTGGCCGCCCTCTTCCACCTTGTTCGCGCTGTCGGTAATCAGCGTTTTGATCTCCTTGGCGGCGTCGGCGCTGCGTTGGGCCAGCTTTCTCACTTCGCTTGCAACCACCGCAAACCCCCGGCCCTGTTCGCCCGCCCGCGCCGCTTCCACCGCTGCATTCAACGCCAGCAGGTTGGTCTGGAACGCGATCTCGTCAATCACGCTGATGATGTCTGAAATCCTGTGGCTGCTGGCGTTGATCGTACTCATCGCGGTAATGGCCTGATCGACGACCTGCTCGCCCTGTTCAGCCTGGGCGCGGGCGGCACGGGCGAGTTGATTGGCCTGACCGGCGTTGTCGGCGCTTTGTTTCACCGCGCTGGTCAGTTGTTCCATCGAAGAGGCGGTTTCTTCCAGCGCGCTGGCCTGCTCTTCGGTGCGCTGCGCCAGATCGGCGCTGCCCTGGGCAATCTCGGCGGCGGCGGAATTGACTTGCGTGGTGGCCTGGGCGACTTGGGCGACCATCTCTTTCAACTGCGTCGCCATGTCGCGCATCGCGGCATAAATGCCGGTTTCCCGTCCGGTGTCGGTGAAGCGCACCGTCAGATCGCCCACGGAGATCTGTTGCGTGATCGCGGCTATTTCCGCCGGTTCGCCGCCAATCGGGCGCTGGATGACCCGCACCAGCAGCCAGGCCAGGGCGATTCCGATCAGCACCGCTGCAACCGAGAACCAGGCTACTACGGCCTCCGCCAGTTCGTTATCACGCTGCACTTGCGGACCCAGGCTGTCTTGCGCCGTGTTGTAGCTTTGGTCCAGTTCCCTCGTGGTCCTGGCGATTTCCGAACCGATCTGGTGCAAGGTATTCTGGATCAGGTCATCGCTTTTCTCGGTCAGATCGAAAAGGGTCGTTATCAGAATCGCGTAAGCCTGATATTCCTTGTCGAACTGTTGCAACAGTCCTCGCAGCCCGGCGTCCTGGGTCTGCTGGCGCAGCGCCCTGGACAACTCCTCAATCCTGATCCTTATGTTGTCCCTGGCCTGTTTGAAATCCTCGTCCGCATGTGATTTCAGATATTTGGCCAGGTACAGACGCCCCAGCAGCACCTGTTCCTCCAGCTTGCCGACCAGCACTGCATCTTCCAGAGTTTTATTCCGGGTGGCCGCATCGATAATCCCGGCGGCGTCGATTTCGTTGATCCGGTTGATAATGGCCAGCCGCTGTTTTTCCAGCGCCATCACCTGCGCAAAGGCGGCGTCGTACTTGGCGACTTCCTCATCCAGAAACGCGATCATCTTCACCCGCTTCGGATTCTTGATGCGTTCCTTCAGATCCTTAATCACGGCCATCATCTGGCCGAAGTTCTCCTGATACTCCTGGGCTGTTTGATCGTTACCATTGGCGATAAAGCTCCGAACCGCCAGTTGCATGTGCAGCATGTGATCCTGGAAATCGGAAATCCGATTGGAAGCGCGGGCCAGCCGGCGGTATTCAGTAAAGCCGTCAAATGCGCCCTGCAAGCCCCAATGGGCCGTCCCCGCTACGATCACCAGTAGCACGATGATCGCTGCGAAGCCGGAGTTCAGCTGGGTGCGTAATTTGAGATTTTTTAACATGGCCCTAACCCTCTTCAATCAACAGAGTAAGCTCTAAGGAATAAGCAATTGATCCTAATTTCAAACGATTGCTCTCTTGATAAGGCAACAAGCAAGCCAATGGACAAGGCCGACGGCTTCCCTCGCCGCTGAGGGAAATTTTTGGGATAGGACGCTGAATATTCAGGGAAATGAAATGATGGGATTTGGGGCGGAACAGGACGGAGGCGAGCAGGAGTGTGGCGGATACTCAATTTTGAAACGGCTTTTTTTCAGCGACACCTCATTTTGAAACGTCGGGGGCCGGGTCGGATTGCAGGAGATAATCCTTCATGCGCCGCCATAAAGTGGAGCGGCTTATTTTCAATTCCTTGGCAACCCGATCAAGGTTGCCCTGATAAAGCTCAAGGAGTCTCTTGATTTCGATTCGCTCGAACTGTTCGACTCGGGACAGGTTATTCATGTTTACCGGCAACAGCGGGAACCACTCGCCGACTTCGATCCGGGCGCCATCGCTCAAAATCAGCGCACGATCGATCAGGTTTTCCAGTTCCCGCACATTGCCCGGATAATCATATTTATACAGGATTTGCAATGCCTCCTCACTGAAACCCGTCACCGGATGGTAATGTTTACGGCGGCGTTTATTCAGGCAATGCACAGCCAGCAGCGGAATATCTTCAATACGCTCCCGTAGCGGCGGAACATGAATCGGGAAGACATTAAGCCGGTAATACAAATCCTCCCGGAACTGACCTTGCTTAATCGCGGCGGGTAAATCCTTATTCGTCGCTGCAATGATTCGGACATCAACCTGCTGAAACTCATTCTGTCCGACCCGGCGAAACCGCCCTTCCTGTAAAACCTGTAGCAGTTTGACTTGAAGGGCCGGACTCATTTCACTGATTTCATCCAGAAAAAGAGTCCCGCCATCGGCAATTTCAAACAAGCCCTTCCGATCCTGAAAAGCGCCGGTGAATGCGCCGCGCTTGTGGCCAAACAGTTCGCTTTCCAGCAACTCTTCGGGCAGAGTCCCGCAATTTTGTTCAATGAACAGTTTGTGCTTGCGTAGACCCTGGTAGTGAATATAGCGGGCCAGCAGAGTTTTTCCGGTGCCGGTTTCTCCGGTCAGCATCACGGTCGCTGCATGATCGACAACCTTGTTGATGAGTTCAAAAACATGCTTCATGGCCGCGCTTTTCCCGACGATCTCGGCGTCTTGCAGTTCCTTGCCGATTTCACGCTTCAGAAACTCGTTTTCGGTCGCCAACTGCTCATTGGCCGCTTGCAGTTCCTTGAGCAAGCGCTGATTTGNNGCGGTGTCGGTGTAGCCGGTCAGAATGATGCGGATGATGTGCGGATTGATGGACAAGGTTTGTGCCAGAAATTCCGCACCCGTCATTTCCGGCATTCGCTGATCAGCGAGAATAAGGGCGATATCCTGCTGTTGCAGTATCTCCAGTGCTTCGGCTCCACTGGATGCGGTAAAGACCTCATAGTCTTCCTCAAAGGTCAACGTGAGACTCCGCAGGATTTCTTTTTCGTCGTCAACGATCAGCAAGGCGTGGCGGCTCAAATCATTTTCCTCGTTAAACGCACAGGCAGTTCGATGGTAAATTCGGCGCCTTGGTTAATTTTGCTTATAACCCGAATTTTTCCACACTGTTTTTCGATAATTCCATAACTGATGCTGAGTCCCAATCCGGTTCCTGCACCAATCGGCTTGGTAGTGAAAAAGGGATCGAAGATGTGCGTCAAATTTTCTTCCGCAATTCCGACTCCGTTGTCCTTGATGGTGATCCGGACCCAGCCGCCGTCCGACTCGGTTTTAATCCAGACATCGCCCTGGGCGGGGATCGCCTGGGCGGCGTTTTGCAGCAAATTCATAAACACCTGATTGATTTGGCCCGGATAGCATTCCACGAGGGGCATATAACCATAATCGCGGTGAATGGTAATCCGATCCTGATATTGTTTGGCGAGCAGGTTCAAGGTGGATTCGATGCCCTCGCGTAAATCGGCCAGCACCAGGCCAATATCATCGGTGCGCGAAAAAATCCGCAAATCCAGCACGATTTTCTTAACCCGTTCCGCGCCCTCCTTGCAACTGGCCGTTAATTCACGCAGGGTTTTCAGCGTCGTTTCAAACCGGGCGGCCTGTTTTCGTTCATCGCCGCGACAATGAGCCTGATCATGCGTTTGGCCGGCGTCGGTGGCATACGCTTCGATGATTCCCACCAGACGTTCGATATAGTCTTCGATAAATTCCAGATTGCTGTGGACATAGCTGATCGGGTTGTTCAACTCATGCGCCACGCCCGCCACCAACAGACCTAATGAGGCCATCTTTTCCGAGTGGATCAGTTGGTTCTGGGTGCGCGCCAGTTCCTGATAGGCCGCTTCAATCTGTTGGTGGCGCTGATAAAGTTCCTGATTGGCGGTGGAAAGTTCCTGGGTGCGCGCTGCGATTTTGGCTTCCAGATCGCGGTTGATGTCTTCCAGCAGGCGGCGGCGTTCGCGCTCGGCCATCAATGTCCGGGTCAGCAGGTGGCCGCTGTAAACCAGAATCAGGGCGGTGATGCCGAAAAAGATGGGAAGCCACAGGCTCGCCTGCACAAAAACCACCCACGCGGTTGCAAGCAATAAACCGGCCAGAACGGCGGTTGCGATCAGGGCCATCAGCGGCTTGAGCCGGACCAGGAGAAAGCTGGCGGCTATCAGCAGGGACAGCGACAGGATCAGCCTCCTGGGCAGGCCGGGTTCAGTCACAAAGCGCTCTTCCAGCAGGTTATGGATGAGGGTGGCCTGGATTTCAACGCCCGCCGAAGGCTCCCCGGCGATCCAGGAAAAGGGCGTGAGGAAGGTATCGCCCACCAGGCGCTGCGGTTCGGGGATCGCTTCCAACATGCGGCCTACCAGTACGATCTTGCCCGCAAAAATGCCGGGGGGCAGCATCCGTTCAGGGTCGAGCGCCTGATAGTACGAAACCGTTCGGATGGTTTTCGGCGGCCCCAGGTAACGAATCAGCACATCCTGTTGCAAAAAGTCTTTTTGATTGAATCGCCGGGGTTGCGGGGCGGCTGCGGCAGCCGGCGTTGGCTGCTCCAGATAGCGCCTGACGATTTGCAAGGCAAAGGATGGCAGATCCGGGGCCAGCAGTCGCGCCCGCCGCACAATGCCGTCGCCATCAATGTTGACGAAGGGGCCGCCCACCGTGGCGACCTCCCGGAAGGCTGAAACCGGATCGATCCGAATCGTGTGGCGGAACAGCGGATCGTTGACCACCGACAAGGCGCTGACCAATACCACGTTTTTGGCGTCGTGCAGGGCGCGGGCAAAGTTTTGATCTTCGTTCGGCTCCGAGGGTTCGGAAAAGAGAATGTCAAAGCCGATGACCTTGGCTCCGGCCTGGTTGAGTTGCCGAATCAATTGGGCATGGAGACTGCGCGGCCACGGCCATTGTTGCCCAATTTCGGCCATTGAGGATTCGTCAATGGCGACAATCACAATGTCCTTGGGTGCAGATAGCGACCCACGCAGGGTAAACAGCAGATCGAGTCCCTTGAGTTCCATGAGGGAAAAAAGGGACAGGTTAGAGAGCAGGAGCGTCAGTCCAAAGGCCGCGACCGCAACAAGGGTTGCCGACAGGATCAAGGGCGTTTTGAAGTTCGGCAAGGCGTCAATTCACGGAAAAAGCGGGACTTTTAGAGTAAACGGAAAATCCAGTTGAACTTTGGCAAAATCCCCCCGCTCGCTTCGCTCACACCCCCCTTTGGCAAAGGGGGGTTGGGGGGATTTGCTCCTAATCGAGCCGAGGGTGGTCAGGGATAACTCATTAACTCAATACGGGCATGGGTCCATCCATATTACAAGACCATTAATGCGTACCCAGCATCCGCCTTGAGGCTGCCCTGTATCGGAACTATTGGGAGATACCCGCAAAAAAGGTTCACCGATTGGAATGGAGTTGTGATTGACCTTCACTATTTTCACTACTCCCTTCTCATCCGAGATTACTATAAAAACCGTGTTAGGCTCGATTTTGGACAGGGTTTCAAACGGCACTTCAACGCCCGTCATTGATCCTGCTCCAAAAGCAGTGAAGCTGCACAGCGTACTGATAACCGCCATCACGAGAGCCAGCTTTTTCATGACTAAATCTCCTATTGCAGTATTGCAGATTGTCAAAATCCCCCCGCTCGCTTCGCTCACACCCCCCTTTGGCAAAGGGGGGTTGGGGGGATTTGTTCCTAATCGAGCCGAGGGTGGTCAGGGATCACTCATCAACTCAATACGGGCATGGGTCTACCCATATTACGGTGCCATTAATACGTATCCAGCATCCGCCTTGAGGCTGCCCTGTATCGGAACTATTGGGAGATACTCGCAAAAAAGATTCACCGGTGGGAATGGAATGGTGATCGACCTTCACCACTCTTATCTCTCCCTTGTCATTAGAGATGACCACCAAAACCGTATTAGGCTCAATTTTTTCCAGGGTTGCAACAGGCACTTCAACGCCAGTCAACTTCATTGGATTTCCTCCGCGTGGGTGTGGCTAGAAGTTAAGAACCAGTCGGGCAAGGACGGTTCGCTCAGGAATGTAGAGGGGATTAGCGGTTCCATCCCCGGTTTGAAAACCGTAATCCTGAAAATGAAATTGTTTATCCAGCAGGTTATTAGCCTGGAGGGCGATGATTCCCCACCGTTTGGGAAAGCGATAGCCCAAACCGGCATTGATCAGGGTAAAATCCTCGTTTTGCATCGGCAACAGGGTTAAGGATCTGGGATCAAGGGTTTGAATATCCTGATTCACATAAACAATACCCAGTCCGGCAAAAAATCCGGACGGGTGAAAATACTGGAAATTCAAAGGTAATGAAAGGGTTTTCAGTTGGGCTGGAGTTGAATAAAATAATTGACACCGTGTACAGTAATTCTCAAATTTCTCATAAAGCCATGAGGTGGATATCGCCCAACTTTGGTTTGGAAACCAATACAAGTAGGCGCTATAGAAATTCTCCTGATTATTAGAAATTTCATAGAATTCAGGTGCTCCCAGCGTTCCAAGGGGAATATCGGTATCCCGTCTTAACGCTCCCAAGCCGCCAAAAAGCTGATCACTGAACCGGATATCGAGACCGACGCCATAATTCTTCGACACGGTCATATTTACATAGTCAGTGAGTTGATTAAACCCGGCCACTTGCGTCGGTTCAATAGTTTGCTCAAAAGCAAATGCCCGTTTAACACTCTTAAAGGCGGCGGCCCGCAGCGAAACATAATCGTTGATCGCCCACTGTACGCCAAATTTCGGATTGAATTCATTCAAATTGGCGCTCAGATCCTCATCGGATTCATAGCTCAAACCGACGGTCCAAATGACATTATCGGGAATTTTTATATTCGAGTAACTATAGGCGATTTGCTGGTTGCCGGTAGTGCTAGTCTGTTGGTTATTATTGTTACTAATGATGTCCAACGAATAGGCGCCAAGCCCCGTGATCATATTAAATTTTTCCGCTTTATAAAGCAGTTGGGCTTCCGCCTGAGTGCCTTTTGACCTTAATCCCAAATTGATATTGATATTCGGGAAGCTGAGAACAGAGTCTCGATCCGTGTAGATCACCGAAGCGATCACATCGGTTTGGGGCGACAGCGAATAACGCGCCCCGATGCGGGCGGTATCCTGATCAATATTGCGGCGTTGGGAAGAACGAAATGATCCATCAAAATTGGAGCGAAGGTCGCCGCTGGTCGTTTCCCGATGCCGATACTCGGCCTGGAGATTGAAGCCCGGCATTACGGCGGTCTGGATGAACAGATTGTAGATGTTATTCTCCAGATCATTATTGACCCGGTAGCCGTTGCTCTGATAGCGGGACTGGCCGATGCTGTAGGAAAACCGATCCGTCAAGCCGGACACGATCAAGTCATCGCCCCAGGTGTTCTCATTGCCGCCCACGCCGGAGAAAAACAGCGTGGGCTGATTGCGCACCAGCAGCGGATTGAATTCATACAGCGAGGGCGTCATTGGCCCAGCGCTGGGTATCAGCAATTTGGTTTCCGCCAGTTGCGGCTGGATTGGGGTGATATTGATCGGCTGCAACAACTGCGATTGCAGCAATTCGCTCACCCGCGCCGATTCAATGCCCGGCAACGCCGAATAGGAATCGGCCAGCAGCCGATGCGCCGAGTAATTGGCGGGATCGCGGCTGACCGATTTCCAGCCTTCCTGCAAGCCGAGTTGCTGGAATCCAACCTGATTGTAAATGTGCCCCAGCGTCGCCGCCCGCGCCGCCCAATCCTCGTCCAGCAGCAGCCGCGACCGATACACGGCCCGGTCATCGTTTAATTCAATGGATTTTTGCAGATTTTCCACCGCCTCAACCGGGCGATTGACGCTTTGCAGGCGAATGGCGTCGTACAGCCAGGGCGTAGGGTCGCGGGGATCGAGTCGCTTCGCCTTCTCCAGATACCTCTGCGCCCGCCGATCCTGCTTGACTTCATAAAACGCCTTGCCGAGATAGCTGTTGTAAAGCGACACCTGCGGCTCCAGCAGCGTCGCCTTGCGCATCTCGTCGACCGCCGCCCGGGTGTCGTTCTCCCGGAACAGCGCCAGCCCCAAGCCAAGATGCGGCAATCCCAGCGTCGAATCCTGCGCGATGGCGTTTTGGAACGCTTCGCGGGCCAGGCTCACCCGATTGCGCGCCAGTTGCAGAAAGCCCCACACCGTGTTGACCATGGCGTCGTTCGGCGCTTTTTGCCGCGCCTGTTCGGCGAGTCTGGCGGCATCCTTGATCCGGCCCATGCCGAACAGCAGACTGCTTTCCTGAATCAGCGCCTGGGCATGGTCGGGATCGAATTTCACCGCCTGCCGGGCGGCGGCCAGCGCGCCCGGCAAATCAAACTCGGCCTGCTTGACCAGACTCAGGCTGAGATACGCCGAGGGTGAGAAGGGATCGGCGACCACCGCCCGCTCGGCCTCCGCCCGCGCCAGCGCCGTGCGGTTTTGCACCAGTGCGATATTGGAACGCAGCCCATAGGCCAGCGCATCGTTGGGATCGAGCGCCAGCGCCCGATCCAGCGCCTGCTGCGCTTCAACGACCTGCCCTTGCTGCAAATGGCGCTGCGCGGTCCGGGTCCAGTAGCGCGGGGATTGCGGGTCTACGCGGCGGGTGGGATCGCGATCCGCCGGGTCGCCGACTGCGCCCGGATAGTAGAATGACCATTGCACCGCATCGAGTGGATTGAGCAGCACGGATTTGCGCGGCGCGGCGCCGACCGTAACGTTCGCCTGTTCATTGGCCGCCACCAGCACGCTGCCGTGCGGATTGCCGAATTCGACCAGACCCGTAAGAACGGTCAACTGCGCCGAACCGCCGGGGCCGACGGCGAGATTGAATTCGGTGCCGCGAATGGTCGCGGTCGCGGGCACGGTCTGGATTTCCAGCGGTTCGCCGCTGTTGCGCACCCAGATTTCGCCGCTCAAGACCCGCAGGATGCTTTTTAGCACCTGGGTCGTAGTGGGAGCGAAGCCTTCGGAGGGGGGAGCGATCTGCTTAAACTCCAACTGGGTGTGCGCGTTCAGCTTGATCTGGGTGCCGCTGATCAACTGGATCGCGACCCGGCTGCCCGCGCCGGTTCGCACCACATCGCCCGTGATCAGGGACTCGCCCGATTGAATCGGCTGCCAGCGCCCGTCGCGCAGCACATCGGCGGTTCCCTGGACGCTCACGACCTCACCGGCCTGCTGCGCCCGTGCGGAACCGATGGGAAGCAGCGCGATCAGGAACAGGAGACAAAATCGCAGTAGCCATGTGGGCGAGAGCGCCAGTCGTTGAAAAGTCATAGGGTGATCATTGCGCCGCCGTTGCGTGTCAGTTTGAATGCAACTGTATTTAATATAGCAAACCGCTGTTTTTATCCTATAGCAGCCTTGAATGGATTGTAGCCGCATCGGGCTGCGAAATCCCCCCAACCCCCCTTTNNCAACCCAACCGTTCGGGAGGAGAAATGAAAGCAATCCGTTATTTAATACTGGCAGCGATGACATCCATGGTGGCGCTGGCGCCCCTGAACGACGCGAGCGCCTGGGATTATGGCGGCGGCTATCGCGGCGGCGGCTACNNTATCGCGGCGGCTATTACGGCGGCGGCTGCTGGAATTGCGACACGGTGGGCGCGGGCATCGTCGGGCTGGCCGTCGGCACGATCATTGGTTCGGCGCTGGTCGCGGCGGAACCGCCACCCGTCATGGTGTATTCCCCGCCGCCGCCCCCGTCCGGACGTTGCGCGTCGGTCATCGTAGAAGGCCGGACCTATTACAACTGTAATAGCGGCAGCCGGGGCGGCTATTACGAAGATTGGTAGATCGGCAGGAGCAGGTTTTAGCCCGCGAAAATTGCCCAGGGAAGAGGCCAGGCCAAAAACTTGGCATCTTCCCGGATTGTCCCTACCATCCCGGCATCGCCGACTGCTGGAATCCCCCATGTCTGAAATCGAAGGTCTGACGCTGTTGGGCCAGTCTCCTACCGACTACCCTCGGGAATACAGCCCGCAACTGCTGGAGCGATTTCCCAATCGCTATCCCCAGCACGCTTATGAAGTGGAACTGGACTGTCCCGAATTTACCTGTCTCTGCCCGCTCACCGGCCAGCCGGATTTTGCCCGGATCGTCATCCGCTATAGCCCGCAAGGCTGGCTGGTGGAATCAAAGTCGCTGAAGCTCTATCTGTACAGTTTCCGTAATCAGGGATCGTTCAGCGAGGACGGGATTAACCGCATCGCCCGTGACCTGTTCGATCTGTTGCAACCGCGCTGGCTGGAAGTCTGTGGCGATTTTCTGCCCCGGGGCGGCATCGCCATCAAGCCGAAAGTACGCCTGAGCGGTGAATCGGCCTGATCTGCGCTCCGGAAAGCATCCATGAGTACCGCCCTCGTCATCCTGTCCGGCGGACAGGATTCCACCACCTGCCTGTATTGGGCGCTGGATCGTTTCGGGCGGGAGCAGGTTGAAGCGTTGAGTTTCGACTACGGCCAGCGCCACCGGATCGAACTGGATTGCGCCCGGCAGATAGCGGCGCTGGCCGGCGTGACGCATACCATTCTGCCGATCAACACCTTCGCCGCGTTGGGCGGCAACGCCCTGACCGACGCCGCTATTGCGGTGCAGGCCGGCGTGGACCCGCAAACCGCGCTGCCGAACACCTTCGTACCGGGGCGCAATCTGATTTTTCTGACTTTCGCCGCCGCTTTCGCCTATCCGCTTGGGATTCGCGATCTGGTCACTGGAGTGGCTCAGACCGACTACAGCGGCTATCCCGACTGCCGACAGACTACGCTCCAGGCGCTGGAACAGGCGCTGCGCCTGGGCATGGAATGCGCGATCACGATTCACGCCCCGCTGATGTTTCAATCCAAGGCCGACACCGTGCGCCTGGCGCAGGCGCTGGGCGCGCTGCCGGCGCTGGCCTACAGCCACACCTGCTACAACGGCCAGCAACCGCCGTGCGGCGAATGTCCCGCCTGCCGGTTGCGCGCCAGAGGTTTCGCCGAGGCCGGTATCGCCGATCCGCTGCTGGAGCGATTCCGAGGCCCGCACCCTTGAATGCGCGGCAGTACGTTACGGCGGCGGCTCCGTTTGAAGCCGCCCGCCAGGTCGAGTGCCTGCCGGAGGGGCATCGGGCGCGACGGCTGCACGGTCATGGCTTTCTGGCCCGGATTCGCGCCGAAGTCTCTTCCGCCGCATCCCCGGTTCCCGACGCCGAGGAGTATGCCGCCCGGCTGACCGCCGAGGTCGCTGCTCTGGACTATCGGCTGCTCAACGAGATCGTGCCGATGCCGACCGACGAAAATCTGGTCCGCTGGTTGCGCGAGCGCCTGCACATGCTCGACCTGGATCGCGCAGGCATTCAGAGTACCCGCGATCAGGGGGTGGATCTGGACGGGCGCGATCACGCCCATGTCTGGCGTCGCTTTCGCCTGGAGGCCGCGCATCAACTGCCGAAGGTGCCGCCGGGCCATCCCTGCGGGCGGATGCACGGCCACGGCTTTGAAATTATTCTCCACGCCGATCAGGATTTGAGCGGACAGGATATTGGGGTGGATTACGATCATCTGGCGGCAGTGTGGACGCCGCTGCATCGCCAATTGCACCACCAGTGCCTTAACGACCTGCCGGGTCTGGACAATCCGACCAGCGAGCGGCTGGCCGCCTGGCTGTGGGAACGGCTGAAACCGCAACTGCCGCCGTTGTCCTGGGTCACGGTGTATGAAACCACCACCGCCGGCTGTCATTACGACGGACGCCAGTACCGGATTTGGAAGGAACTGCGGTTCGAGAGCGCGCTGCGCTTGCGCCACGTCGCCAGCGATGATCCGCGCCGCCGCCTGCACGGCCACAGCTATGCCGCACGCCTGCATTTGACTGCGCCGCTGGATGAGGTGCGGGGCTGGACGGTGGATTACGGTGAGGTGAAAGCCCGGTTTGAGCCGCTGTACCGGCAACTGGATCACCAGCGGCTGGATCAACTGGCCGGGCTGGCCGAACCCACGCTTTTGGAATTGCTGCACTGGCTGCGCGAGCGGCTGGCGTCCTCGATCCCTGAGCTGGATCGCATCGATCTCGACCCCACTCCCGGCTACGGCGCGATGCTGTGCTGGGGCGAGGAGGGTCCGGCGCTGCCGGGCTGAGCGATGAGTTACACGGTCAAGGAAATCTTCTACACCTTGCAGGGCGAGGGCGCTCGAACCGGACGCCCGGCGGTGTTCTGCCGCTTTACCGGCTGCAATCTGTGGAGCGGGCGGGAGGCGGATCGGGCCATGGCCGTCTGCCGGTTCTGCGACACCGACTTCGTGGGCGCCGACGGGCCGGGCGGGGGGAAATTCGCCCGCGCCGCCGATCTGGCTGAAGCGGTGGCGCAGCACTGGCCGATGACCGATCTGCCGCATGCGGCGCCCTACGTGGTCTGCACCGGCGGCGAGCCGCTGTTGCAACTGGATGAACCGCTGATTGCGGCGTTCCACGCTTGCGGGTTTGAAGTGGCGGTGGAAACCAACGGCGCACTGCCCGCGCCGCCGGGACTGGACTGGATTTGCGTCAGTCCCAAGGCCGCCGCGCCGCTGCGGATTACCCAAGGCGATGAGTTGAAGCTGGTCTACCCGCAGGCCGAAGCCGAGGCGCAACCGGAGCGGTTCGTCGGACTCGATTTCGCGCTGTTCTGCCTGCAACCGCTGGACGGCCCCGACCGCGAGGCCCACACCCAGGCGGCGCTGGCGTATTGTCTGCGCCATCCGCAATGGCGGCTGAGTCTGCAAACCCACAAGCTGCTGGGGATTCCCTGATCCGGCGCTGTTTCTACAGTTGCCCGCTCGGATCGAGTGGAGGGTGTTTTTATGTAGCGCAGGTTCAAAACTTATGCGCTGCCTTCGCCTCCGGCAATCCCAATCCAAACTGCCGTATCCGCTGAATCTCATCGCGCACTTTCGCCGCTTCCTCGAATTCCAGATCGCGGGCGTGGCGGTGCATCGCCTGTTCCAGTTGCTTGATCTTCTTCATTAGCAGCGCCGGCGATTCGTGAGCATAGGCCGCCGTTTCCTCGGCGACCTGGGCGTATTGCGCCGCCGGCGTCGGCGCGCCCGGATACGCGCCTTCCATGATGTCGGCCACTGCTTTCTGAATCCCGCGTGGGGTGATGCCGTGGGCCTCGTTATAGCTCTGTTGTTTGGCGCGGCGGCGGTCGGTCTCGTCCAGCGCCCGCCGCATCGAGCCGGTGATCTGATCGGCGTATAGAATTGCCTTGCCGCGCAAGTGGCGGGCGGCGCGGCCAATGGTCTGGATCAGCGAGCGGTCGGAACGCAGGAAGCCCTCCTTGTCGGCGTCGAGAATCGCCACCAGCGATACCTCCGGCAAATCCAGCCCTTCCCGCAGCAGGTTGATCCCCACCAGCACATCAAACTGGCCCAGCCGCAGATCGCGGATGATTTCAACCCGCTCCACCGTATCCACGTCCGAGTGCAGATAACGCACCCGCACCCCGTTCCCGGCCAGATACTCGGTCAANNCCCAGCAGATCGTCCACCTGATGCAGGGCCGGGCGCACCTCCACTGCGGGGTCCACCAGCCCGGTCGGGCGCACCACCTGCTCAATGATCGCGCTGTCGCAATGCTCCCGTTCATAAGGGCCGGGCGTGGCGGAAATGAACACGGTCTGGCCGCTGAGCCGCTCGAACTCGTCAAAGCGCAACGGTCGGTTGTCCAGCGCCGAAGGCAGGCGGAAACCGTACTCGACCAGCGTTTCCTTGCGCGAGCGGTCGCCCTTGTACATCGCGCCCAGTTGCGGAACGGTGACATGGCTTTCGTCAATGAAAATCAGCGCGTCCGGCGGCAGATAATCGAACAG
>DEHY01000201.1 GCA_002352185.1 Competibacteraceae bacterium UBA2788 | reverse complement strand
GGTAACAGGCAAGTTGGCGCGCATGATATTAAATCCTTTGGAGTCAATGATTCGATGGTTTATATTTGTTACAATTGATTCTCAGACTATACAGATTTCGCTCAACAGCGCAGGTCATGACTGGCCCGTTCGATGATTATACAGATGTGTGCGGCGCGGTCAGTTCCAGCAGGGACCGCTCCACCTGCGGATATTGCCCTAAATAGAGTACGCAATACATATCCTACTAAAAGAGTTATTTTATCGAACTCCGGTCAAACTCTGAGTTGAATTTAATGATGCCGATGAAGGCTAACCTGTTAATTATGATCGCCAACGCTGTCCGAACTATTGAATTAACAAGATCGCACTTAGATCATAAAAATATTTAGTACCGATTACAGTAGATACCCCTTAAATTCCAACCCGAACAACGCCCCACCATGAAAAAAACTCCCCATCGGTCTTCAGAATCTGCGCGAGATGCGCACCCAGGGTTACGTTTACTACCCTGGCCGAGGCGTTCGCCGGCAGCCGGGAATTGTTCGGGTTTGTAGTGTGGGCAGTACCCACACTACTTGATTAAAGAATCAGCGACAAATCCCAGCCACTCATCCAATCGGGTGTGCGCCTCATCCACGCCCAATTTTTCCGTTGCCGAGAACAATTGAGCGCTGATTTGCGGATAATCGGTTTTGAGCGTCCGCTGCGCCTGTTGCAGCGCCGTTAGCGCCGCGCTGCGACTGAGCTTGTCCGCCTTGGTCAGCAGGATATGTGCGGGAAGCTGGCGGTAGGCGCATCCATCCAGCATCCGTCGGTCCAGCGCGGTCAAGGGATGGCGAATGTCCATCACCAGCAGCAGGCCATGCAGGGCCACGCGCTCACGCAAATACCGCTCCAGCAACTTTTGCCAGTGCTGGCGAATCGCATCCGGCACCTGGGCGTAGCCGTAACCGGGCAGATCCACCAGATAGCGTTCCGGCTCCACCAGGAAGAAATTGATTAACTGGGTGCGGCCCGGCGTTTTGCTGACGCGGGCCAGCTGTCGCTGGCTGGTGAGCGCATTGAGGGCGCTGGACTTGCCGGCATTGGAACGACCGGCAACCGCCACTTCCCAACCAGTATCAGCGGGGAGTTGTATTAACTCATTGACACTATTTAGGAATTTGACACCCTGATAGCGGATGGCCGCCGTGCGGGGCGCCGGGATAGAAGTAGACTTTCCAGGGTTTTTCATTGAATTCAAAGGCCGAAACTGATATATAAAACCGCCGCTTTCGCGGAGCGGGACCCATCCAGACCAACACCGGTTCCGCCGCGACCCAGCGAGGTTCAGCCGCCGATTCCCGCCACTCTTTTCCGCGCCGACGGCAGGTCGCCTGAACCGAATTATCGTCATCGTACAGGAGCCTTCCAAAAATGAAAAAACTCGTTGTGATCGCCGCGACCTGCGCCCTGCTCGGCTCTGCGACTACCGCCTTGGCCGCCGGCGACCCTACCGCCGGCAAAACCAAGTCCGCCACCTGCGCGGCTTGCCACAATGCGGATGGCAACAGCGCCTTGGCCCAGTACCCCAAACTGGCGGGGCAAAGCGCCGATTACCTGGTTAAACAGTTGCAGGACTACAAGAGTGGAGCCCGCGCCAACCCGATTATGGCCGGCATGGTCGCGCCCCTCAGTTCGCAGGACATGGAGGATTTAGCGGCTTATTTTGCCTCCCAGCCCATCGCTCGCAGCGCAGCTGATCCCGCTCTGGCTCCCGTTGGCGAGGCGATCTTCCGTGGCGGCAACCTGACCAGCGGCGTTGCGGCCTGCATGGCCTGCCACGGCGCTATCGGGGCGGGCAATCCCGCCGCCAGGTTCCCGGCGCTGGCTGGACAGCACACCGACTATGTCGAAGCCCAGTTGAAAGCCTTCCGCGCCATGGAACGCGCCAACGACGCCGGTCAGATGATGCGCGGCGTCGCCGCCAGGATGACTGACCCCGAAATCAAGGCGGTCGCCTCCTATATTCAGGGCCTGCAACCCTAGTAGCCGGAGTTTGAACAGGAGGGTGGCGGCTTAGCCACCCTTTTTTTGTGCGGCGCCGGTAGCGACTGCAACCCCACGCCGGGGTTTCCATCCTGAACGGATTTCGACCGTCCGGGTCAAACCGGCGTCTACCGCCCCCTCCTCATCATTCCGCCACCTTTCTGAATCCCCGCCGTGAGCGACACTACCACCACCAGGGACCCTCCCGCCCACCGCCGCACCCTGGGCTGGGTGCTGCTGGAATTTCTCGGCTCCATGAATCTCGCCATCACCCTGCTGGTAGTGATAGCGGTTGCCTCCGTCATCGGCACGGTGCTGCAACAGAATCAGCCCTATTCAAACTATGTACTCAAATTCGGGCCGTTCTGGTTTGAAGCATTCAGTCGGCTGGGACTGTACGATGTCTACGGCGCCGGCTGGTTTATTATCATCCTGGCGTTTCTCATCCTCTCCACCAGCGTCTGCATTTACCGGCAGGCTCCCGGCAAGCTGCGAGAGATGGTCCGCTTCCGTACCCGGGTTCGGGCCGATTCGCTGCGCGGTTTCCATCAATGCGCCGAATGGCAACTGCCGGAGCGCGACCTCAAAGCGGTATTGACGGAGGTGACTGGCNNCTGGGCTATCTGTTTACCCATGCGGCGGTGGTGGTCATCGGCATTGGCGGCCTGCTGGATGGCAATTTGTGGCTGAAGCTCAAGGAATGGCGCGGCGAAATCGCCCTGGAGACCCGCGATCTGGCCGCCCGCGATATTCCGCCAGCCAGCCGGTTGGCGCCGGGCGCGGCGCCGGCATTTCGCGGCAACGTGATGCTGCCCGAAGGCAGCGCCGCCAATTTTGTGTTCCTGCGGCTGCGCGACGGCTTCCTGTTACAGGAATTGCCGTTTGCAATTGAATTGCGGGATTTTCAGGTCGAGTATCACGCCACCGGCCAGCCCAAATCCTTTACCAGCCAGGTCCGCATTCACGACGAGGAACATTTGGGAACTACGCCGCTGGAAGCCGCCATTCGGGTCAATCATCCGCTGATCTATCGCGGTTATGCCATTTATCAGTCTGATTTCGGCGACGGCGGCTCCAAGCTGGAATTACGGGCGTGGCCGCTGATTGCGGCGCGGGCGGAACCGGTTGCGGCTCAGGGCGAGGTCGGCAGCGCGCTCAAGGTCGCGGGGCCAACGGGTTCCATCAAGCTGGAACTGGATGACTTCCGGCTGTTCAACCTGCTGCCGGAACCCGGCGCCCAGCCCGGCGACCGCAAGTTCCGCAATTTCGGCCCCAGCGTCGGCTTCAAGTTGCGCGACGCCGCCGGCGAAGCGCGGGAATATCTCAATTACATGGCGCCGGTGCAGCTTGAAGGCCGCTGGTTTTTCATCAGCGGCGCCCGCGCCCAGCCGGGGGCCGCATTCATGTACCTGCATATCCCGGCGGATGCGAACAACAGCCCGGAACGCTTCCTGCGCTTCAACGCCCGCTTGCGCGACGCCGCCGGGTTGCGCGCCTTGCTGACGCGGTCAGCGCCGCCGGTCGCGGGGCAAAGCCCTGACTTCCAGCGCGATCTGGATCAGGTGCGGCTGAATCTGGTCGAGCTGTTCGTCCAGGGTGGTTTTGCGGCGGTGACGGAAAAAGCCCGAGCAGTAGTACCCGCCGACCGGTTGCAGGAAGCGACCGGGTTGTATCTGAACATCTTGCGCGATGCCCTGGCCGAGGTTTTTCTCGACGTGCTGCGCACGGAAGGGGTGAAGCTGGATCAGGGCGTAGGCGAGCGGGAAGATACGTTCTTCAACGATGCGCTGTCGGCGTTGGCGGCGCTGCCGGCCTACGGGTCGCCGTTCTATCTGCAACTGACCCGTTTTCAACAAGTGGAAGCCTCCGGTTTGCAGGTGACGCACAGCAGCGTCACGGGCATGGTCTATACCGGGTTTGTATTCCTGGTCATCGGCATCTTTATCATGTTTTATACCTCCTATCGCCGGTTGTGGGTCTGGCTGGCGCTGGAGGACAACGGAGCGCGGCTGATTCTGGCCGGCGCGGCCCATCGCCATTCAGCGGAATTCGCCCGCGAATTCAACGCGCTGCAAGCCGATTTGATCCGGCGGCTGGGTTCGCCTGAATCAGTTGCAGGAGCAGCCATACCGCCCCGGGATGCGGCGGAAACTGTAGCGCCGTAGTCATTCATTTGTGGCACACAGAGGAGAACAGGCAATGGCAGTCACTCGTGAAGCGATGCTGGAACCGCCATGGGAGCAATCATCGCCATGGCAACGGCTGACGTTCCAAGATGGGCTATGGGCGCTGTGGGTCGCAGTCGGTTCGGGCTATGCCTGCTGGCTCTATCAGCCGTACATGGACGGCTATGAGGTCGCCATTCAAATCGGCGCGACTCTGGCCCTGATCGCCTGGGGTCTGTACTGGAAACCAGCGCGGTTGTTTACCTTGGCGGTGATGCTGCTGACCGTGATCGCATTGTGGCGCTACGGCGCGGATTACGAGTTGCGCAAGAGCGCATTTCTGCTCAAATACTTCCTGGAAAGCCAGGCCGCGTTCATGTGGATGAGTACGCTCTATGTGCTGGCGACCGTAACCTATTTTGTTGCGCTGTTCAGCCGCTCCGAATTTATCGGCAAGACCGCTGCCGCGCTGACCTGGAGCGCGACGGTGATGGGTCTGACCGGACTGCTGGTGCGCTGGCGCGAATCCTATCTGCTTGGCGCTGACATCGGCCATATTCCGGTGAGCAACCTGTATGAAGTCTTTATTCTGTTTGCGCTGATCACAGCGCTGCTCTATCTGTTTTACGAGGATCGTCATCGCACTCGCGCCATGGGCGGATTTGCCCTGCTGGCGATCAGCGGCGCGGTCGCTTTCGTGCTGTGGTACACCTTCGACCGCCAGGCCCATCACATCCAGCCCTTGATCCCGGCGTTACAGAGTTACTGGATGAAAATTCATGTGCCGGCCAATTTCATCGGCTATGGCGCTTTTGCCCTGGCGGCGATGCTGGGCGTGGCCTACCTGTTGCGATCCGGAGCCGAAGCACACCGACCGCAGGGCCTGCTGGCGCGGACTTTGCCGCCGCTGGATTTGCTCGATGACGTGATGTACAAGGC
Organism: Competibacteraceae bacterium UBA2788; assembly: GCA_002352185.1. Taxonomy (GTDB): domain Bacteria; phylum Pseudomonadota; class Gammaproteobacteria; order Competibacterales; family Competibacteraceae; genus Contendibacter. The sequence goes on along the minus strand of DEHY01000201.1, from coordinate 5,896 downwards.
CATTGCCCTGGGTTTCGCTGCGTTCACCATTGCGACGATCCTGGGCGCATTGTGGGCGGCGGAAGCATGGGGCGGTTACTGGTCCTGGGACCCCAAGGAAACCTGGGCGCTGATCGTCTGGCTCAATTACGCCGCCTGGCTGCACCTGCGGCTGACCAAGGGCTGGCGCGGCGCGCCGATGGCCTGGTGGGCGGTGATCGGCCTGTTCGTGACCCTGTTCGCCTTCCTCGGCGTCAACATGTTCCTGTCCGGTCTACACTCTTACGGCACTCTGTAGACTGCGCTGCTGCGCCCTGTTTCCTACTGAACCTAAGGAATTGCTCCTATGCCGAACCTGCTGCATCGCCTGTTGCTGGTGTTGTTGGCCGGTGCGCTGTCACTGGCTGCCGCCTACGCCGCCGACTCGTCCGCCCCGCCATTTCAGGAGGGCAAAGACTATGTGCGGCTGCCGGCTGCCGTGCCGCCCGCCGTGCCCGACAAGCCCGAAGTGGTTGAATTGTTCTGGTATGGTTGTCCGCACTGTTACGATCTGGAGCCGACGGTGCGGAGATGGTTGAAGTATAAGCCGGAGAATGTGGTGTTCACGCGGATCGCCGTCGCTTTCGGAGCCAACTGGGAACCCGGCGCCCGCGCCTATTACGCTGCCGAGGCGCTGGGGGTGCTGGACAAGGTCCATCAGCCGCTGTTCGAGGCCATGCACCAGAAGCGCTCGCTCGCCACCGAGGATGAGCTGGCGGCGTTCTTTGCCGAGCAGGGCGTGGATCCAGCGGCCTTCCGCAAAGCCTACAAGTCGTTCCAGACCGAGACCCAGTTGCGGCGCGGCAACCAGTTGGCGCAACGCTATGGGGTGCGCGGCGTACCGGCGGTGATCGTCAACGGCCAATATGACGTGCGCTCGCCGCAGATCTTCGAAGTGGTGGACTTCCTGATCGCCAAAACCGCCGTCCCGCAAGGCTGAGGACGGAACCGGAATGGCCGATCCCGGCGAGCCACAGCGGGTGCGACTGCTCAGCTACAACATTCAGAGTGGGCTGACCACGCTCAAGTATTCCCAGTATCTCACCCGGAGCTGGAAACATCTGGTGCCGGTGCCGTCGCGGATGAGCAATCTCGACGGCATCGCCCAGGTTCTGGCCGATTACGACATCGTGGGTTTGCAGGAAGTGGACGCTGGCAGCCTGCGCAGCGGCTTTGTCAACCAGGTCAAGTATTTGGCCGATTCTGCCGGTTTCGGGTACGTGTTCGATCAGTCCAACCGCAAAATCGGCATGATTTCCCAGCATGGCAACGCGATATTGAGCCGCGCCCGGCCGGACGCCATTACCGAGCATAAACTGCCGGGGCTGATTCCGGGCCGGGGGATGCTGGAAGTCCGGTTCGGCTTCGGGCCGGATGCGCTGCATGTGCTGATTCTGCACATGGCCCTGGGTCGGCGCGGACGGTTGCGGCAGATCGGGTTTCTGGCCGAGCTGGTGCGCGATTATCGCCACGTCATCCTGATGGGCGATCTCAACTGCGACTCGGACAGCCCGGAACTGGCGGTGCTGCTGGAAACGGCCCGCCTGTGCGAACCGGCGCCGGGCCTGTACACCTTCCCCAGTTGGCGGCCGGATCGGCAACTGGATCATATTCTGGTATCGCCGACCATCGCGGTTGAGCGGGTTGAAGTGCTGGGTTGCGTGTTTTCGGATCACCTGCCGATCACCATGGCGGCGCGGTTGCCGGAGACGGTGCGGCTGGCGTGGGAGTCGCAGCCGGTTCTATCCCCGGCGCTGGAGTCGGTCAATCTGAGCCTGACTCCATCCAGCCGGTCGGCGTTGCCGTAGTTGCGGTCTCGCAGCGGGAGATTTGGTTATGCGTTTCATCAATCCCAAGACTGATCTGGCCTTCAAGCGGATCTTCGGCTCCGAACACAGCGGCGCGATTTTGCACGATTTTCTCGATGCCGTGCTGTATGACAGCCAGGGTCAGATCGCAGATCTGGAAATCCTCAATCCCTGGGCTGCGCCTAAAGTCCGGGGGATGAAAGACAGCTATCTTGATGTGCGCGCTCGACTGCGGGATGGCAGTCAGGTGATTATCGAGATGCAGGTGCTTAATGTTGAAGGCTTTGAAAAACGGATTCTCTATAACGCCGCCAAGATTTACTCCACCCAACTGGGCAGCGGCGATAGCTACACCCTGCTCAATCCGGTGATCGCACTGACGCTGACCGACTTTATGATGTTCGAGGCGCTGGACAGCTATCTCAGCCGCTTCGTACTCAAGGAAAAGACCTATCTGCTTGATTATCCGCTGCACGACATTGAACTGGTTTTCATCGAGTTGCCCAAGTTCAATCGTCCGCTGGAACAGTTAACGACCCGCGCCGAGCAATGGTTGTATTTCATCCAGCACGCCCGCGACCTGAGCGCAGTGCCCGACAGTATGGGACAGGTGACGCCGCTCCGGCAGGCGTTTGATCTAGCTGCTGAATTCAACCTCAGCCCGGAGGAGCTTGACGATCTCGAACGGCGGGAAATTTTCATTCACGACCAGCGCAACGCCATCATTAGAGCCGAGAAACAGGGTTTACAGCAGGGTTTGAAACAGGGTTTACAACAGGGTTTACAACAGGGTTTACAGCAGGGTCAGACCGAAGCGTTGCGCCGGATCTTGCAGCGCCGGTTTAATAAATTGCCGCCTTGGGTGGAAACAAAGATCAGCAGCGCAAGTACAACGGAACTGGAGATGTGGATTGATCGGGTCCTGGACGCCGAAAGTCTGGCGGCGCTGTTCGGCTAAAGACAGCGCTAAGTCATGGTTTTTATTTACATGAGTGATTCACGAGAAGCTATCCGATGACTGATCTTTGGACCGCGCTCGAACGCCATATCAGCGCAGTCACGAGCCAGTCCTTTGCTATTCGCCAGCGCCAACCCCTCGGTGGTGGCTGCATCAACCAGGCGTGGCGCGTCAGCGACGGCCAGCGGGTCTTCTTCGTCAAGGTCAACACCGCTGCCGGCCGGTCCATGTTCGAGGCGGAAGCCGAGGGCCTGGCCGAACTCGCCGCGACTCGAACCGTGCGGGTGCCCGAACCGATAAGCCATGGCATCGCTGCCGGACAGTCGTGGCTGGTGCTGGAGTATTTATCGCTGGTTGGTGACGGGGCGCGGGCGATGGAGAGACTCGGTCGCCAGTTGGCCGCGCTGCACGCCCAACCGCGCCCGGGTTTTGGCTGGCATCGTGATAACACCATCGGCGCTACTCCCCAGCCTAATGCCTATTGCGACGACTGGATCGAATTCTGGCGCACGCAAAGACTGGGCTTTCAACTGAACCTTGCTGCCCGTAATGGTTATGCCGGCACCTTGCAACAGCAAGGCGAGCAGTTGCAGGCACGGCTGGACGGACTGTTTGTCGGCTGCCAACCGACACCAGCGCTGTTGCACGGCGATCTCTGGGGCGGCAATGCCGGTTGCACGGTAGATGGCGAGCCGGTGATCTTCGATCCGGCGGTTTACCAGGGCGACCGTGAAGCGGATCTGGCGATGACGGAACTGTTCGGCGGTTTCCCGGAATCCTTTTACGCTGCCTACCGGGAGGCGCTGCCGCTATCGGTTGGCTATCCACAACGGCGGACGTTGTACAACCTGTATCACATCCTCAACCATCTCAATCTGTTCGGCGGCAGCTACCGCGCCCAAGCCGAACAGATGATCGCTCAGTTGCTGGCGGANNTCACCAGCAGCCGCCCCGCCATGAGCAGCACCACGAGCAGGAACACCGGGCGGATGAACGGCGCGCCGTAGCGGATCGCGCTGTGGGCGCCGACGAAAGCGCCGATCATGAGTATCGCGCCCATGCTCAGGCCAATCGCGTAATCAATGTTGCCCAGCGCCATGAAGGTCAGCAACGCCGTGAGATTGCTGATGAAGTTCATGAACCGGGCCACGCCGGCGGCGGCGACCAAATCCAGATGGAACAATTTCATCGCCGCCGTCATCCAGAATGCGCCGGTGCCGGGGCCGATGAACCCGTCATAAAAGCCGATTAAACCGCCGGTGAGCAGCTTGATGCTGCGCCGGATGGCATCGGGCGGTAACGGCGGTTTCAAGTGAGTTGTGACGGGAGCCGAACGACGCGGCCAGGCCAGATACGTCGCCGCCAGCAGAATCGCCAGCGGCAGCAGCTTTCTCAACACCCCGGCGCTCATCAGATCAATCAGCACCGCCCCAATCANNGAAAGTCAGCGAGGCGCTGAAGGTGCCGAAGGTGCCGACCAGCTTGTTGGTGCCGATCACCAGATGCGGCGGCATTCCGATGCTTAGCAGCGTCGGCATCACCAGCATTCCGCCGCCGCCAGCGATAGCGTCGATAAATCCCGCCAGCAGGGCGGCGATGCCCAGCAGCGCGAGGGTGGCGAAATCCAGGGTGAGTTCCATGATTCAGGGCAAGGATGGGTGAAGAAGGATGGCCTGAGTGAGACAAGTACTGACCGAGTTATAACAGCAGCAACTGCCGGTTGCTGACTGGGGAGGATATGAACCCAAACTGGATATAAATCACGACATCTGATTGAGAACTTTTTCTGCAAACTGAAGCCGTTCCGCGCCATCGCCACCCGCTGTGACCAAACCGCCCGCAATTTCCTTGCTGCCGTTTACCTTGCCGCCTCGGCCATCCGGCTTAACTGACGACACGCCCTGGTAACTCCATGATTCGCTTTAAGTATCTGCACCTTATGCGCTCGACCTGAAGACGCGGGGCGAATGCGGACATAGCCCGCGCTGCGATCCGCTGTTTTCCAAGCTTGTATACAATGGCCCGTTGCACCACTGCCAGCGCCGTTCTGTCCAGCACCATCCAAACCCGCATGATTGGGCATTTAATTGGGTAAACTTCCGGCACGGCTGGATTGGGTACGGCTAACTGCTTGAATGAATTGGCGCTCCCTAGGGGTTTCGAACCCCTGTTCCCGCCGTGAGAGGGCGGTGTCCTGGGCCACTAGACGAAGGGAGCGGGATGACTGGCAGGAGGGAAAAAATGTATTATACGCACGATCCTGCTACGCACAAGAGTTGGCGAACGCTCCTTGGAATCCAGAAGCTCGAATACCCCACCTGTCATTATCCCCCGCCCCGAACACAACATTTCACGGGCCAGCATCAGCCCCAACGCGGTCAAGGTTCTGTACCGGCTGCGCGAGGCTGGCTATCAGGCCTGTCTGGTCGGGGGCGGNNCGCAACTGCCGCCTGATTGGTCGCCGGTTCCGGCTGGCGCATGTCCAGTTCGGCCAGGAAATCATCGAGGTCGCCACTTTTCGCGCCTACAGCGGCGAAGACGGTGAAGACAGCGCCGGTCCCAGCGTGGAACGGGCCGACGATGGCCGCATCCTCAGCGATAACGTCTACGGCAGCATCGAGGAAGACGCCTGGCGGCGTGATTTCACCATCAACGCGCTGTATTACGACATCAACGATTTCGCGGTGCTGGATTACGTCGGCGGCATGGCTGACCTCAAGGCCGGATTGATCCGGCTGATTGGCGACCCGGCGCAGCACTATCACGAAGATCCGGTGCGATTGTTGCGGGCGGTGCGCTTTGCCGCCAAGCTGGGTTTTCGACTGGATCCGGCGACGGAAGCGCCGCTGCATCGGCTGGGGCATTTGCTGGATAAAATTCCGCCCGCCCGGCTGTTCGACGAAATCCTCAAATTGTTTTTGGGCGGCAGCGCCATCCAGACTTTTGAGCTATTGCGCCATTACCGGCTGTTCGGCTGGCTGTTTCCCGCCACTGAGCGCTGTTTGAGCCATCAACAGCAGCATTACCCGAAAACCCTGCTGATCCGCGCATTGTCCAGCACTGACGCCCGTTTGACCAAAGGCCAGCCGGTCAACCCGGCGTTTCTGTTTGC
>DEHY01000032.1 GCA_002352185.1 Competibacteraceae bacterium UBA2788 | reverse complement strand
GCCGGAACCGAAAGTGCCGACCGTAACCTTGGCGAATTCTTCCTTGAAGGCGGCGAACGAACCAAATTTCTGGTTGATCGCCGCCGCCAGCGCCCCGCTCGGCTCGCCGCCGCCGTTGGGTTTCAGGCAGTTCCAGTAGAAGGTGTGGTTCCACACCTGCGCGGCGTTGTTGAAAATGCCGCCAGAGGACTTCAGCACGATGTCTTCAAGCGACAAATTCTCGAATTCGGTGCCCTTAATCAGGTTATTCAGGTTGGTAACGTAGGTTTGGTGATGCTTGCCGTAGTGATACTCCAGAGTCTCTTCCGAGATGTACGGCGCCAGCGCGTTCCTGGCATAGGGCAGTTCAGGCAGTTGATGAACCATGCGTCGTTTCTCCATTTATGTTGTCGGTAATGAATCAGTTTGCAAGCGATAAGCGCCTGGTTGGAGCCTTGGGAGCGACATTAAGTTTCGCCGCCGGGGTGAAGCCAGGCGCGGATGCCGGGCTAGTCTATAGCAATCCTGAACGAGTTGTAGCACGGGCATCCTGCCCGTGAACTGAACACGGGCAGGATGCCCGTGCTACATCAGTCGCCGCCGCCCCACCGATGCAACGCGGGTTTCCGACGGTTCGGGTGTGATATTCTTGCCGCCGACTCGCGCCCCCGGATCGATGCAAGGCCGCGCCGCGCACTCCGAATTACAAACTATGGAGACCGCTTACATGAAGCCGCGCACTCTCGTTATTCCCGTTCTCCTGGCCGCTCTGGCCGCCACCGGCTGCGCCGGCCTGGGCGGCGGTTCCAGCAACGACCGAACTGGCGCCGCCAACGCCAGCGATGGCGGTCGCGGCGGCGCCAAGGTCAGTGATTCCGAAATCACCTCCGCGATCAAGGACGCCTTCAAGCAGGATCCGCAACTGGCTGCGGCCAGCATCAGCGTCGCGGTCGAAAATGGCGCAGTCACTCTAAGTGGCAACGTGCCCAACGCCCAGACTTATAACCGGGCGATCTCCGTGGCCCGCAGCGCGCCTGGAGTACGGCCACCGGTGATCGCCACCAATCTGAAATTTCCGCTCTAATCCGGCTCTTCTTTTAACTGCTCCCACGATAAAACGCTATGTGCGGCATTGGCGGCGAATTGCGCCTCGACGGCGGCGAACCCGATTTGGCCCTGATGGGGCGGATGCTCAAGCGCCTGGCGCGGCGCGGCCCCGACCACGAAGGCGTTTGGTCGGATGGACCGCTGTTGTTCGGTCATCGTCGGCTGTCGGTCATCGATCTCAGCGACCGCTCCAACCAGCCGATGGTCGATCCCGACCTGGGGCTGGCGCTGATATTCAACGGCGCTATCTACAACTACCGGGAACTGCGGCAGGATTTACTCGCCAGGGGCTACTCGTTCTTTTCCGGCGGTGATACCGAAGTCATTCTCAAGGCTTACGCCGAATGGGGCGAGCAGTGTGTCGAGCATCTGATTGGCATGTTCGCTTTCGCCCTCTGGGATTTGCGCAAACGGACGCTGTTTCTGGCCCGCGACCGGCTGGGCATCAAACCGCTGTACTACAGCCGCACTCCGCACGTCTTCCGCTTCGCTTCCAACTGCCAAGCGCTGCTGGAAGCGCCGGATGTGGACGCCACCCTCGATCCGGTGGCGCTGCATCATCAATTAACGCTGCACGCGGTCATTCCCGCGCCGCGCACCATTCTGCAAGGCGTTCGCAAGCTGGCGCCCGCCACGACCCTGACGCTGGACGCCAGCGGCAACGAGCGCAGCCGGGTTTATTGGAACCTGCGGGCGATGCGTCCGGCGATGCCGCGAACCGAGGCGGAATGGACCGAAGCGGTTCATGCCGCGCTGCGGCTGGCGGTGCGGCGGCGGCTGGATGTGGCCGATGTGCCGGTCGGCGTCCTGCTGTCCGGCGGGCTGGATTCCAGCCTGCTGGTGGCCTTGCTGGCTGAATCCGGGGTGCGCGATCTGCGAACCTTTTCGGTCGGTTTCGAGGATCAGCCGGAGGAAAAAGGCAGCGAATTTGAATACTCTGATCCAGTAGCGGCCCGCTACCAGACCCGTCATCACAAATATCTGATTCCCAACGGTGATGTACTCAAGCGCCTGCCGGAAGCCGTTGCCTGCATGGCCGAGCCGATGGTCGGTCAGGACGCCGTCGCGTTCTTCCTGCTGTCCGAGCGGGTTTCCCAAGCGGTCAAGGTGGTGCAGAGCGGCCAGGGCGCTGACGAGGTATTCGGCGGCTATTTCTGGTATCCGCGCATGGCTGCGGATACCGGCAGCGATCTGGAGCGATTCCGGCGCCATTATTTCGACCGCGATCACGACGAATTTCTGGCCGCCGTGATGCCGGCCTATCACGGCCCTGATTATACCGCTCAGGCCATTGCCGAACGGCTGGCGTTGCCGGACGCCGAGGAATACCTGGACAAAGTGCTGCGGCTGGATGTGACTACCCTGATTGTGGACGACCCGGTTAAGCGGGTGGACAACATGACCATGGCCTGGGGGCTGGAAGCGCGGGTGCCGTTCCTGGATCACGAGCTGGTGGAACTGGCGATGCAGTTGCCGCCCGCCCTGAAAATCGGCGGCGACGGTAAATATATCCTCAAGAAAATTGCCCGTGGTCTGCTGCCCGACGCGGTGATTGACCGGCCCAAAGGCTATTTTCCGGTGCCGGCGCTCAAATTCGTGCGCGGGCCGTTTCTGGATTTCATGCGCGACATCGTCAATTCGTCCGCCTGCCGGGAACGTGGCCTGTTTCAGCGAGCGTATCTGGATACTTTGCTGGCCGAACCGGAAGCGCATTTGACCCGGCTGCTGGGCAGCAAGCTATGGCATGCGGCGCTGCTGGAACTGTGGCTGCAATTGAACGTAGATCCGGCTACGCGGGTCAATGTCTGAAAGTAGATTCCTTTCCAACCTATCCCCTTGTCGAGGTTATGCAATGGACGATGTTCTGGAACGCATCAAAGAGCAGGTCGAAAACAATCCGGTCGTGATTTACATGAAGGGCACCCCGGAGATGCCGCGCTGCGGTTTCTCACAGCGCGCTTCCCAGGCGCTGGCCGCCACCGGCCTGCCCTTCGCGTATGTCAACGTGCTGGACGATCCGGAAATTTTCGAGAACCTGCCCCGCTACGCCGACTGGCCGACCTTCCCGCAGATTTACGTTGGCGGTGAATTGATCGGTGGTTGCGACATCACCCTGGAACTGCACCAGAACGGTGATCTGCAAAAGTTGATGAAAGACGCCGTTGCCAAATCCGGCGATCAGTCCACTTGAACGATTATTTCTATTCCAATCACGCCCGGTTCGCCGGGCTTTTTTGTACACCGGATTTAGCCGATCATTAAGCGTCAATAACCACTGCCAACCGGCGACTGGATTCGGGCTTTCGCCGAAATGAAAGAAAGCGAAGATAATAAAAGAAAAACCCCACGGCTCGCGCCGCAGGGTTTTATTCGCACACTTCAATCGATTCAAAACGGGCGCTTATTTCTTCAGCGCCAGGATGCTCTCATTCAGCGCCTCAACCCGCTTGGATAATTCCTTAATATCATCCTGCGTCGGTACGCCCAGCCGGTTCAGCGCCTGGGCGACCCGCTCCTGGAATAATTCCTCCAGCCGGTCGAACTGCTGGTTGGCTTTTCCACGGAATTCAACCACTTTGCCCTTGGCTTCCTCGAAACGCGCTTCAGCAGTTTTTCTGGCGCGCTTCTCGACCGCCTCGCCTTCTTTCACCAGCGTTTGGAATAACTTCTCGCTTTCCTCCTGGGTTTTGGCGAAAGCGCCTAATCCCGCCAGCCAGATGCGATTCGCTGATTCACGGATGTTGGTGGACAGCGGGGCTTCCAGAATGTTTTGCAGTGCAGTGTTGGTCATGATGACTCTCCTCGACACAAGGTACTGATCGTTAAAGCCGGTTTTTGTAATCACCGGCGGGTTTCAACCTTTGTTGAGGCACACTCTAGCAATCAAAATTAGAGTACGCACACTACCTGCGATTTAATTTCTCCTGCACACCAATCGCCAGCCGAGAGTTTCCCCGGCTCGCAGCGGAATCAATTCATCCGCGCCAAACGGGAAAATAGCCGGGATAGGCATAGGCTGGCGGAGCAGGGTAACGGTATCGCAGTTACGTGGCAGACCATAGAAATCCGCGCCGTAAAAGCTGGCGAATCCTTCCAGTTGGCCCAGCGCCCCGGCGGCATCGAAGGCTTCGGCGTACAGTTCCAGCGCAGCATGAGCGGTGTAGCAGCCGGCGCAACCGCAGGCGGTTTCCTTGCCGTGGCGTGGGTGCGGGGCGCTGTCCGTGCCGAGGAAGAATTTGGGGTTGCCGCTGATGGCGGCCTGAAGCAGCGCCTGCCGGTGGCGCTCGCGCTTGAGAACAGGCAGACAGTAATAATGTGGACGAATCCCGCCCTGAAAAATGGCGTTTCGGTTATAAAGCAGGTGATGAGCGGTGATCGTCGCCGCGACCGTGACCGGCGCAGCACGCACAAAATCCGCTGCGTCCTGCGTCGTAATGTGTTCCAGAACGATCTTCAGCGCCGGAAAATCGCGGATCAGCGGGATCAACACCTGTTCGATGAACACTGCCTCGCGGTCAAAAATGTCCACCGCCGGGTCAGTGACCTCGCCGTGAATCAGCAGCGGTAAATCGTGCGCCTGCATCGCCGCCAGTGTCGGATAGAGTTTGCCAATGGCGGTCACGCCGAAATCGGAATGGGTCGTCGCGCCAGCAGGGTAGAGCTTGCCGGCCACGACATGGCCGGAGGTCTTGGCGCGGGCGATTTCAGCGGGCAGCGTCTGGTCGGTCAGGTATAGCGTCATCAACGGCTGGAAGTTCAACTCCGGCGGCGTCGCGCCCAAAATCCGTTTGCGGTAGGCCAACGCCTGTTCGGTCGTAGTGACCGGCGGGCGCAGGTTGGGCATGATGATGGCGCGGGCGAACTGGCGGGCGCTGTGCGGGACGACTGCGTGCAGGGCCGCCCCGTCACGAAGATGCAAATGCCAGTCGTCGGGGCGGGTAAAATGAAGGGCGTCCATAACGGCTTCCGATGAGTGTTAACGGCGCTGCGACGACGGATTATAAGTCCGGCGCGCCTTGACGCACGGGAGTAAAGTCTTAAGCTAACATGTCGCGGCGGTTCGGGCCGGGGTCCGGGTCGAGTCGCATGGTTGAACCGACTGGCATTTTATTGAGGAGTATTATGTCTGATATTAACAGAGTCGTGCTGGCCTATTCAGGCGGGCTGGATACTTCAGTGATCCTGAAATGGTTACAGGATGTGTATCAGTGCGAAGTGGTGACTTTCACTGCTGATTTGGGCCAAGGCGAAGAGCTGGAGCCGGCGCGGCAGAAGGCGCTAATGGCCGGCATCAAGCCGGATAATATCTTCATCGAGGATTTGCGCGAAGAATTCGTGCGCGACTTCGTTTTCCCGATGTTCCGGGCCAATGCGATTTACGAGGGCGAATATCTGCTGGGCACCTCTATCGCCCGCCCATTGATTGCCAAGCGCCAGATTGAAATCGCGGTAGCGACCCACGCCGATGCGGTTGCGCACGGAGCCACGGGTAAGGGTAATGATCAGGTTCGATTTGAATTGGGCGCCTACGCGCTGAAACCGGACATCAAGATTATTGCGCCGTGGCGGGAGTGGGATTTGCTGTCGCGGGAGAAAATGCTGTCTTACGCCGAGCAGCACGGCATTCCCGTCGAAATGAAACGCGGCGCCAAATCGCCCTACTCAATGGACGCCAATCTGCTGCATATTTCCTATGAAGGCGGGATATTGGAAGACCCGTGGAATGAGCCGGAGGAGGAAATGTGGCGCTGGACGGTATCACCGGAAAAAGCGCCGGATAAGCCCGAATACCTGGAGTTGAGTTATCGGCAGGGCGACATTGTCGCAATTGACGGCGAGGCTTTAAGTCCGGCTGCCGTGCTAACCAGGCTCAATAAGCTGGGCGGCGAGCATGGCGTTGGACGGCTGGATTTGGTGGAAAATCGTTATGTCGGTATGAAATCACGGGGCTGTTATGAAACCCCCGGCGGGACGATTATGCTCAAGGCGCACCGGGCCATGGAATCGCTGACGCTGGATCGAGAAGTCGCGCATCTTAAGGATGAACTGGTTCCACGCTACGCAAGTCTGGTTTATAACGGTTATTGGTGGAGTCCAGAGCGGAAATTGTTGCAAACCATGATTGACGCCTCGCAAGTTCATGTCAATGGCACGGTGCGGGTGAAGCTGTATAAGGGCAATGTGATTGTCGCAGGCCGCAAATCGAATGACAGCCTGTTCGACATGAATATTGCTACTTTTGAAGATGATGCCGGTGCGTATGACCAGAAGGATGCGGGCGGTTTTATTAAGCTCAATGCATTGCGGATGCGGATCGCGGCAATGAAAGGGCGGCAGTAATTTTTAAGAGGGCCGGTGCGGTTCGAGCGCGGGCGCACCGGCTTTTATTCTTAATTCTTCCCAAAGGATCAATGAGATGCGTATTCTCCACACCATGCTGCGAGTGGGTGATCTGGATCGCTCGATTCAGTTTTATACTGAAATACTGAGCATGAAACTGTTACGGAAGCGGGAATATCCCGGCGGCAAGTTTACTTTGGCTTTCCTGGGATATGGTGATGAATCCGATCACACCGTGATTGAGTTGACCTACAATTGGGGGGTGGATCACTACGAAACAGGGACTGGATATGGGCATATCGCTATTGAGGTGGATGATGTTTATCGGGCTACAGCGGAAGCCAGGGAACGTGGCGGTAAAGTGCTGCGCGAAGCGGGGCCAATGAATGCGGGGACTACGATTATCTCCTTTATTGAAGACCCTGATGGTTATCCGATTGAGTTGATTGGCAGAAAAGAGTGATTTGTGTGGTAGGGCGATTATGAACTGGTCAGATGTTCTGGAAGAACCGACGTTGCAGGATCTTCCATTCAAGGTTGAAATGAATGAATGGGGGAAAATTGTCTTGAGTCCAGCGAGCAACAAGCATGGGCTTTTACAAGCCGAAATATCGTTTTTTTTGCGGGAGTATGAAAAAACGGGAAAGATTGTTACTGAGTGTTCTATTAATACTGCTAAAGGAGTAAAGGTGGCTGATGTTGCATGGACTTCAATCGATTTTTTCAAAAAACACGGGTTTGACACTCCTTATCCTGAAGCGCCTGAAATCTGTGTAGACATTATCTCACCATCAAACTCCACTCAGGAAATGCAGGAAAAAACCATGCTCTATCTATCCAAGGGAGCAAGAGAAGTTTGGGTATGCGATGACGATGGATTGCTTTCAGTGTATTCATATCAAGGATTATTGGAGCATTCCCGTTTATTTCCAAACTTCCCGAAAAAAATTGAATTTTAATGGCAAGTATGCGCCTGTGGAACGTAACAGAAATCGGGAGTAATAATAAACAGGTTGATTGGATGCCATAAGCCGTTGTTAAAGTGGCTGTCTGTAATTCTTCTCTTCACCCGTCATCACCCAACCCGTAAGGATAATACCTTGGCCAAGCCTAACTATCAGTATGAGAAACGCCAGAAAGACCTCGCAAAGAAAAAGAAGCAGGAGGAAAAACGACAGAAGAAGGTGGATAAGACCAGCGCCCCGCTTTCGGAAACGGCGGAAGCTATGGAAACTGTGGCGACGCCTGCTCAGCCGGAATAGTGTGGATCGTATGAAGCGGAATCTGGAATTGGAGCGAATCCACGCATCCGTCCCGGATTTCGCTTTGTTCCATTACTGAGTGAGCCTATTCACCCATGATCACTATCCCGCTCTCAGAAGAAACCGGCTTTATAAGCCGTCACGCTGATTTCTCCTCGCGCTATGTTCTTCCTCGTCATGTAGACATCTGGCGCCCGCCCGGTTACGAAGCAGCGCCTGAAGTTCGCTATCCTGTTATTTATATGCAGGATGGGCAAAATCTCTTTGATCCGGCTTCATCCTATATTGGAGTAGATTGGGGTATGGATGAGGCCATGGCGCGCTTAATCCATAAGTATCAATTCCCTGGCGCTATCATTGTGGGGATTTGGAACAGTCCCCGGCGTTTGCAGGAATATATGCCTCATCAGCCGCTCATTGCGCCGCAGGGAAGAAAACTGTTAACCCGGTTTATGCAGGAAGCTGGGGGAGCGCCATTGTCGGAATTTTATCTCAGATTTCTCACTACGGAACTGAAACCTTTTGTTGACTCAACCTACCGGACTTTATCAGATCAGCCGCATACTTTTGTGATGGGATCCAGTATGGGCGGCCTGATTTCGCTTTACGCGCTGATCGAGTATCCCGACATTTTTGGCGGTGCGGGATGTCTGTCAACGCATTGGCCGATTGGGCAGGATCCGATGGTGGATTATTTCGGCGCGGCGCTGCCGAAAGCGGGCAGGCATATCTTGTATTTTGATTACGGCACTGAAACGCTGGACGCAGACTATGAGCCATATCAGCAGCGCATGGATGCGCTGCTGCAAGCGGCGGGTTATACCGCTGGTCAGGATTGGCTCACACGGAAATTTGACGGCGCAGAACACTCTGAGCGGGCATGGCGAGAAAGAGTGCATATTCCCTTGTCATTTTTATTAGCGCCCCGTTTTTGCGGCTGAATCGCGCACGATTAACCGCTGGCTAAACGACGCCTTCCCGCTTCAGTTGAGTGGTCAGCACTTCGATTTGCACATCGAGATCGCTGACATCGCTTTCCAGCAGCTTTTGCTGCTGTTCCGCAAAAACTTCCTCAATCGTGATTAGCACCCGGCGGAAGTTATCCTCCAGTTCCGGCGCGGAAACCCGTCCGTGAGTTTTGGCGTAACCCTCAGTCACCTGCTTGGCGCCGTCCAGATAGACATTCAGGAATTTGCGGGCGCGACGCAGATCACGCGGATCTTCTTCCAGCAGGGTCAAAATCTGTCGGGCCAACGCGGCGATGCGCCGTAACCGGCCATTGAGTTCTGCATTGCGGATATCGCGGGTCGCGTGTTCGATAGCCGTGATACCGCGTTCCGCTTGCGCCAGCGCTTCCAGCACCCGGTCAGTGACATCCACCCCTTCGCTGTCGGTAAAGCGCTTGGCGGTGCGCGGATCAAAGCCGTAGCTCAGGTAGCAACCGAGCAGCGCGGCCAGCCCGAAAGCGACCGCAATTGCGGGATGATGATCAGCGCCAAGCCAGGCGGTGACGCTGGTAGCCAGCGCAACCACCGTACCGCCCAAGGTTTTGAACGGCCAGGGCGTGCGCGCTACTCGGCGGCGGTCATACTCCACCTCGGACAGCAGACCGCGCCGCAGCAGCAGCGCGCCGGCCAGAAACAGCCCGTAACCGGCAGCATTGCCGATCAAACCGTCCAGGCTGCCGCGTCCCAGCGCAGCAATAGCGGCGAACAGCACCGGTAGTGGCAACAGGAACATCAACATGCCCTTGAGGGACGGGAAGGGGCTGGGGGTTTGCTGGAAGCGTTCGGCCATGGAGCGGGTTATCCGTTTAATCAGCAGGATCAAGGCGGTCAGCGGGATCAAAACCACACCGGCCAGCAGCAGAAGACGGCCCATGCAGGCGATTCCTGGAGTCAGCGCAAAAGCGATGAGGAAACGGCGGTCGCGCCGGACGAGCAGGACACCATGAGCGCTTGACAGGAGGCGACGCCAACAGCGGCGACGATCAACAGCAGGCCAATGAATTTACGCAGAAAATCGGGCATGGCGGCAAACTCGCTGGGTAACGGTGAACATGGTCAACTATAACATGCCACGGCTCGTGCCTAGCCGCGCCAGCGCCCGGTCGAGCGCCGCTGCGGGGTCGAACAGCGTTGCGGCGGGTGCGGCAAAATCGCGGTGATGAAAGTTGCCCTCGGCGTCTGCGTCGTACCGCGCCCGGTAATACTCCGGTTGCGCCCGCAGATCGCAGATCCCGGCCAGCAGCGTTTCGAGATCTTCATCGGTGGTGTACAGACCGAGGCTGGCCCGCACCATGCCTTGCCGGCGCTGGATCAGGGCCGCGACATCCTCAGCGTCGGGATCAAGATCCAGCGCCCACAATTCCGGCTTTAGCAATTCGCGCACATAAGGATGGGCGCAAAAACAGCCGTTGCGCACGGCGACGTTGTGGTAATCGTTCAGCGCGGCGGCGACCAGGCCATGCTCCAGCCCGTCGAGGTTGAAGGCGACAGCGCCGAGGCGCGGCGTGCGGTCGAGGTCAGGATCGCCGTAGATCCGCACTCCCGGAATAGCCGCCAGCCCGGCCAGCAATGACTGCAACCGCTGTTGTTCGGCAGCGTGAACCTTCTCCATCCCGATCTGTTGCAGGACATTCAGCGCTGCGCCCAATTGCACCGCGCCGATGATGTTGGGGGTGCCGGCTTCTTCACGATCCGGGAATTGTGCGGTGATTTGGTAATCGCCGAGATGCACGTCCTCGACCATACCGCCGCCGACTTCATCCGGTTCATACCCTTCCAGCAGCGCTCGCCGCACTACGGCCACACCCGGCGATCCCGGCGCGTACAGCTTATGGCCGGAGAATACTACAGCGTCCAGTTCCCGCTCCGCCGCGCCCGTGTCGCTCATAGTCAGCGGCGCATGAGCGAGATGCTGCGAGGCGTCCACCACGATCCAGGCGTTAAAGGCGTGAGCCAGCGCGGCGATCTCATGCACCGGATTGCGAATGCCGGTCACGTTGCTGGCCGCTGAGATCGCGACGTAGTTGATCCGCCCGCGATGCTGTTCCAGCACTCGTTCCAGCGCCGCCAGATCTACTGCGCCCAACCTCGGCGCGACGCCAGCAAGCGGAATAGAGATAACGGATCGAGCGTGCTTGCGGTGCGGCAGGTCGTTGGCGTGGTGTTCCATCAGCGACACCAGCACTATGTCCCGCTCCGGTCGCTGCGCCGCCAGCGTTCGCGCCAGCCGGTTGAGCGGGGCGGTGCAGCCGCTGCCGGCGAAGAAAGCGG
>DEHY01000134.1 GCA_002352185.1 Competibacteraceae bacterium UBA2788 | reverse complement strand
GGATGGCGCGGATGGAGTAGTCATCTGCAAATATCATCCTCTTTTCGGATCTTTCGATCCGTCGGCGGGTCGAAGAACCGGGCGAGGACCGTGCGGCAGCGGGTTCAACATAACCGCAAGCGCTCCTCGCCCGCTCCCCGGTTGAACGAAGGGCTAACGACGATGGCGACCGCCGCCTCGGTCGGTCGGCGCACGTTCTTCGTTCACTTTCAGACGCTGACCGCGCAGTTCCCGGCCATTAAGCGCGCCAATCGCGGCGCGGGCTTCATGGCCCTCCATCTTGACGAAGCCAAAACCGCGACAGGCGCCGGTAAATACATCCTGCGTCAGCCGAAGTCCATGGACCCGGCCATAGGCTGCAAACATCTCGGTGACTTCCTGTTCCGTAGTATCCGAAGGCAAATTGCCAACAAAAACTGTTTTCATGAACGGCCTCCTGCTGTCGTGACCCGCCGGGTCTGGTGGTAATTACGCCGCTGAGCTGAATCTCCCGCTGCTCCTCCCGAACCGGCAGGCCGCCGCGAGGATGAGGACGCTGACCGCTCTCCGCTCGATGCGCCCGCACGCTGGGGATGGTGACGCCGTGCGCCGGGAACCGCCGATGCTGGCGCTGTCGATGAACGGCGCGCCGTGCTGGGCGCAAAACCTTCGACTACTGACGACGGCAGAGTGCGGCCCAGCAACCGCTGAATGGTGTGCAGGCGCGACGCCTCGTCTTCGCTGACCAGCGACACCGCCAGTCCGGTGCAGCCCGCCCGACCGGTGCGCCCGATGCGGTGGACATAGTCCTCCGGCACATGCGGCAACTCATAATTCACCACGCGCGGCAACTGCACGATATCCAGACCACGAGCGGCGATATCGGTAGCGACCAGCACTTGAATCCGGCCCTGCTTGAAATCATCCAGGGCGCGGGTGCGGGCCGCCTGGCTCTTGTTGCCATGCAGGGCAGCGGTGCGAATACCGTCGCGCTCAAGTTGGCGGCTCAATCGGTCGGCGCCGTGCTTGGTGCGGGTAAACACCAGGGTCGCATCGCGCTCGCCAGCGTTCAGCAGGTGACTGAGCAGGGCCGCTTTCCGATCCTGATCCACCGGATGCACCTGTTGATCCACCCGATCGGCGGGCGCATTGCGCGGGGCCACGTCAATCACCGCCGGGTCGTTCATGAAGTCGCCGGATAGTTGACGGATCGGCTCGGCGAAGGTCGCCGAAAACAGCAGGGTTTGCCGACGCTTGGGCAACAGCGCCAGCAGGCGCCGGATCGCCGGCAGGAAGCCGAGATCCAGCATCCGGTCGGCTTCGTCCAGCACCAGAATCTCGACGCTGGACAGGTTGACGGTCTTCTGGCTGATATGGTCCAGCAGCCGCCCCGGCGTGGCGACCAGGACATCAACGCCGCGCCGCAGCGCATCAAACTGGGGTTTCATGCTGACGCCGCCGACCAGCAGCGCAATGCGGGGCGTCAGGTGACGGCCATAGACGCGGACGCTATCCGCAATCTGGGCGGCCAGCTCACGGGTTGGAGTGACCACCAGCGCACGCGGTCGTCCGGGCGGCAACAACCGGCCTTCGCGGCGGATATCGAGGCGTTGCAACAGCGGCAGGGTGAAGGCGGCGGTTTTACCGGTGCCGGTCTGAGCGGCGGCGAGCAGATCGCGCCCGGCCAAAATCACTGGAATGGCTTGCGCTTGAATCGGGGTAGGCGTGGCATAGCCTTGGGCGGCAACGGCGCGCACCAGGTCATCGGCCAGGCCGAGTGTAGCAAATGGCATGTAAAGCTCCTGAATCCGCCTGCCCATGCGGGACGCATGGAACCGGTCCAGGCAGAACGAGTGAATTGGGGTCATCGGGGGGCCCCGACAGGGGCGAACCACGGCGGGTTTGCTGGAGGGACAGGGGTTGGGTGACCCGCTGAAGACAATTCCGGGAGGAACGACTGAAACCTCGGGGCGCGAACCGGATCGCGCCGCGACAAACTCGAAGTCGAATGTAGCACGATACCGGGTCAATTGCCTAATCCGGGAGCGCCGCGCCTCCGTGCGGCAGACGACTCAGAGGGGCCGCGAAGTGCCCCCCGCCCCCTTTGGCAAAGGGGGTGTGAGCGAAGCGAGCGGGGGGATTTGGCTCAGTCGGTCCGGCGCAACGCTTCCTGCGCGTCCACCACGGCGATGGCGCTCATGTTGATGATCCGCCGCGCCGTTGATGAAGGAGTCAGCACATGGGCCGGCTGGGCCAGACCCAGCATGATCGGGCCGATAGCCACGCCGTTGGTCAACATCTTCAACAGGGTGTAGGAAATGTTGGCGGCATCTACGTTGGGCATGATCAACAGATTGGCCTCGCCCTTCAACTGTGATGCCGGGAAGATGTTGCTGCGCAAACCGGCGGACAGCGCAACGTCGCCGCGCATCTCGCCTTCCACTTCCAGATCCGGCGCTCGTTGCCGGATGATCGCCAGCGCCTCGGCCATCTTGCGGGTTTGCGGCGATTTGTAGGAGCCAAAGTTGGATCGCGACAGCAACGCCACTTTAGGCGTGACAAAGCGGCGCACTTCCTCGGCGGCGAGCAGGGTGATGTCGGCCAGTTCCTCGGCGCTGGGGTTCTCGTTGAGATGGGTGTCGCAGATGAACAGCGGCCCTTGCGAGGTGATCAGCAAATCCAGCGCCGCCGGAGTGCGCACTCCTTCACGCAACCCGATGATATCCAGCACATAATCCACATGATCGGGGTAGTTGCCGACCAGGCCGCAGATCAGGGCGTCGCCGTGGCCCAGCCGCAGCAGCAGCGCGCCAACCACGGTAGCGCGGGTGTTGACCCGGATCTGGGCGTTGTTGGGGTCTACGCCGTGGCGACCGCGCAACCGGTGGTATTCCCGCCAGCAGTCTTCGTAGTAAGGATTGTTCTGCTGATCAATCAGAGCAAAATCCCGGTCGGGACGGATATGCAGGCTGAGTTCCTGAATCAGTTGCTCTACCCGCTGGCGGCGGCCAATCAGCACCGGATAGGCGATGCCGTCGTCGATCACCGCCTGCGCCGCCCACAACACCCGTTCTTCCTCGCCCTGAGCGTAGATGATCCGCTTGCGGTCGGCCTTGGCGCGGTCGAACACCGGGCGCATCACCATCCCGGAACGGTAAACATACTGGCTGAGACGCTGCCGGTAGGCGTCAAAATCGGTGATCGGATGAGTGGCGACCCCCGATTCCATCGCCGCCCTGGCCACCGCCGGCGGCAGCGTCAGCAGCAGCCGGGACTCGAACGGTTTGGGGATCAGATACTCCGGCCCGAACGGAATGCTGGCGCCGCCGTAGGCCGCCATTTCCTCGGAGGAGTGCGGCTCGCGGGCCAGTTGCGCCAGCGCCCGNNTTGTTGACCTGGTTGGGATAATCCGAACGGCCGGTGGCGATGATGGCGTCGGGCCGGGCGGCTTTGGCTTCTTCCGGCATGATTTCGGGAGTCGGGTTGGCCAGCGCCAGAATCAGCGGGCGGGCGGCCATGGACTTGACCATCTCCCGGCTCAGCACCCCGGCCTTGGACAAGCCGAGGAAAATATCGGCGTCCACAATCGCCTCAGCCAGATTGCGCGCCGGAGTGTCGGCGGCATAGGCCGCCTTGGACGGATCGAAGTCCTCGCGCCCTTGAAACAGGACGCCCCGGCTGTCGCAGACGATGATGTTTTTCCGTTGCAAGCCCAGGCTGACCAGCAGATCGAGACAGGCGATGCCGGCTGCGCCCGCCCCGGAGGCGACCAGTTTGACTGCGCCAATGTCCTTGCCGATCAGATGCAGGGCGTTGATCACCGCAGCGGCGGTAATAATCGCGGTGCCGTGCTGGTCATCGTGGAACACCGGAATTTTCATCCGATCCCGCAACTGGCGTTCGATGTAGAAGCATTCCGGGGCCTTGATGTCTTCCAGATTGATGCCGCCGAAGGTTGGCTCCAGGCTGGCGATGATTTCCACCAGCTTGTCGGGGTCGGATTCGCTGATCTCAATGTCGAACACGTCAATGCCGGCGAACTTCTTGAACAAGACGCCTTTGCCTTCCATCACCGGCTTGGACGCCAGCGGGCCGATGTTGCCCAGGCCCAGGACCGCTGTGCCATTGGTGATCACCGCCACCAGATTGCCCCGGGCGGTGACGGTGGAAACTTCGTGCGGATCAGCGACGATGGCGTCGCAGGCGGCGGCAACGCCGGGAGAATAGGCCAGCGCCAGGTCGCGCTGATTGGCCAGCGGTTTGGTGGGGACAACCTCGATTTTGCCGGGCGGCGACGCACGGTGGTAGCGCAGCGCTTGTTCGTTGAACGTGTCAGTCATGGGGCAAGGGACTCCTGAAAGATGGCGGCGGGGATTTCACCGATGAGATTAAAGCCGGCTAAGGTTAGCGGAAAGTAGTGGACAGGAGTGAAGCAGATGAACACACCCGGTTCACTGCGGTTGCGGTCGTAGCCGGGCAGGGTGCTTGGCTCCTGATATCAAACGGCGTGCGAGTCACTGAAGATGCTCTGAAAAGGCCGAATTTTCGGGCCTCCCTCCAGCGAACCGGCCGGGACTACAATCGCTTTGCCGCTTTTCCCCAGCCAGGACCGATAGGAGCCGCATTAATTCCAAGAGCGGTTCAAGCAGGCCTTTACCCCAAATACGAGCGTTGTGGGCGAACTGAAAGCAACCTAGGTGTCCTCAATTAAGCCAGGCGATGGATGAAGCAAGATAAACTGTCGCCAAGAAATTGCGAGCGGTTTTGTCGTAGCGGGTGGCGATAGCGCAGATTGGAATGGTATTTAAAAATTAAACAACCTGTATAAGATTGCTATAGAACTCCAAGCGAAAATCCTGAAGACACTACTTGGCGAGAGGTCGATCCGGCGTCAGCCGCCGCCGTGCGCCGAGCCAGAGTCAAACGCTGGAACCTGCGGAATGCTGAAGATATGGGTTGCCTTGAAATCCCTGACCTGCCGTTCCGCTTCTGCGATCTGGGCTGGAGTCATCTTTTTAGCGATATCCCGCAGGGCCTGCGGCGCCTGGCCGTCGCCCTGGGAATCAGCGAGCGCGTACCAGAAATAGGCCCGCGCCAGGTCCACCGGCATCCCTTGGCCCTCCTCATACATGATCGCCAGATTGACCTGCGCCTGCGGTAAACCCTGCTCCGCCGCCTTCTGATACCACTGCATCGCCAGGGCATTGTCCTGCGGCACACCCTGACCCCGGTCGTACAACACCCCTAAATTGAATTGAGCGAAGGCATAGCCCTTCTCGGCCATCGGGCGAACGATGGCGACCTCAGCGGCATAATCGCCCCGCTCATGGGCGGTCTTGGCCTGATCCCATTCGCCCTCGGCCCAAATCGGGGCGGCGCTCAGCAGACCGCCGGTCAGCAGCAGGAAAAACAGTTTTTTCATCATGCAGTTAATCTCGGAGAGGAATTGAGGATGGATTGACCCGGTTCAGCCGTTCCGGCAGACGCAAATCATCCGAGTTGCTCCAGCCACGGGCAAGCGTCGCCCATCCCGCCACCCAGGCGTGATACAAATGACTGTTCGGGACGTAAGGATTGCGATCCTCGCCCCGATTCGCTGCATCAACACCATGCCGGAAGGCTTGGTGCAGCAGCGGTGCCAGTTTTTTGGAAGGGTCAATGTTGCTGCGCATCATCCGCATTCGTGAGCCGTGACCGCCGGTTAGGCGATGCAAAGAGGTAATGTTGTTCATTTGACAATAATTTTAGTCAAAATGCAACTTTGTTGCGTGGTTGCTATCACTCTGCATCCGGTACAGGCTGGCATATAAGCCGTCCCGATCCAGCAATTCAGCGTGCGTACCCATCTCGACCATGCCGCCCCGGTCCAGCACCACGATGCGATCAGCGTTCTCAATCGTGGACAAGCGGTGGGCGATGACGAAGGCGGTGCGACCCTGGCGCAAAGTATCCAATGCCTGTTGCACCTTGCGCTCGGAGTGGGTATCCAGCGCCGACGTGGCTTCATCCAGAATCAGGATCGGCGCGTTCTTGAGCAGAGCGCGGGCGATAGCGAGCCGCTGGCGTTGACCCCCGGACAGACGCGCCCCGTTTTCGCCGATCAGCGTTTGCAGACCCTGCGGCAATTCGCGGATGAATTCCATGGCGTGGGCGTTCTCGGCGGCCCGGATCAACTCAGCCTCGCTGGCCTTGAAACCGGATCCATAGGCGATATTGGCGGCGACGGTATCGTTGAACAGCACAATGTCCTGGCTGACATAGGCGATGTTGGCGCGCAGATCGGCTAGGCGCAGCTCGCAGATCGGGACGCCATCCAACTGGATATCGCCGGCCTCGGGTTCGTAGAAGCGTGGTAACAGGCTCATCAGCGTGGTTTTTCCGCTGCCCGATGGTCCCACCAGCGCGATGGTTTCGCCCGGCTGCACCTCCAGGCTGAATTGGTGAATGACCTCGGCGCCCTCGGCCCGGTAGCGGTGACTCACGTCGTGGAAGCTGATTCGGCCCTGAGCGCGACCCATGGCGCGAACGCCCCGATCCGGCTCCGGCGGCTCGTCCAGCAGCGCGAAAATGGTTTCCGCCGCCGCCAGCCCGCGTTGCAGATGTTCGTTGACCTTGGTCAGCCGCTTAATCGGCGCCAGCAACATCGCCATGGCCCCAAACAGCGAGACGAAACCGCCCACGGTGATCTGATTGGCGGCGGATTGCAGCGCGGCGAANNTGAACTGGCGCACCCGGTTGTTGACCCGGTGAAAGCGTTCCCGCTCGTAGTCCTGCCCGCCGAAAATCCTGATGACCTTGTGGCCTTGCAGCACTTCGTCAATCACATGGTTCAGATCGCCCATCAGTTCCTGCAATTCCCGGCTGAGCCGCCGCAGCCGCCGACTGACCAGCCGCATAATCAGCGCAATGCCGGGCGCGATCAGGAACGCCATCAGCGACAGCTTCCAGTTCAGATACAGCATCCAGCCCAGCAGGCCGATCACCGATAGCCCGTCCTTGACCAGCGTCACCAATGCCTGAGTGGTGGCGGTCATCACCTGATTGACATCGTAGGTCAGACGGGAGAGCAGGTTGCCCGCCGAATGGTCGTCAAAATAACGGGTGGGCAGGGTCAGCAGCCGGGCAAACAGGGCGTTGCGCAGATCCATCACTACCCGGTGCGCGATCCATTCCATCGCCAGCTTGCCGACGAAATCGGATACGCCGCGCACGATGAACACCGCCACCAGCAGCAGCGGGATCAGCCGGATCGAGTGCGGGTCCTTGTTGACGAAGCTGCCATCCAGCAACGGCTGAATCAGCGCCGGGATCATCGGCTCAGTGGCGGCGGCGGCAGCGGAGCCGATGATCGCAAGCGCAAAAATGCGGGTGTACGGTCGCACATAGCGCAGCAGTCGCAGGTAAAGATCGGGGCTGTTCATGGGGTCGCAGCATTGGAGTTTTGCCGCCATGCTATCATGCTGCCATTGCGAAACCGCCCGAAATTTATCGGTGAAATCGCAGGTTTTTCATTTTAAAGAAGCAAATCGCCACCGCGCTGGAAAACTGCAATCTTATTAACCAAATCAAAATTTCGGGTAGTGGCTCACTGAGGT
>DEHY01000210.1 GCA_002352185.1 Competibacteraceae bacterium UBA2788 | reverse complement strand
ATGATCGGCAAACTGATCGCCCACGGCGAAACCCGCGAAGTCGCCATTGCCCGGATGCGCGGGGCGCTGGCGGAACTGGTCATCGAGGGCATCAAGACCAATGCGCCGTTGCATCGGCGCATTCTCGGCGACGCCCGCTTTATCGGCGGCGGAACCGATATTCATTATCTGGAAAAGCAGTTGCTCGAAACCCGCTGACGGCCTCCGCGCCTTCGGGTCCATAGGGGTCTGGCAGCGAACCCGCTACGCTTTTGCCCTATACAACACCAATCAATAGCGACCTTATGAGCGACGACGCCACCGCCCCCTGGCTACAACTGACCCTCGAAGCCCTCGACCACAGCCCGGAACAACTGGAAGACGCCCTGCTGCACGCCGGTGCGCTGGCGGTCACGCTGGAAGACGCCGGCGACCAGCCGGTGCTGGAACCGGCCCCCGGTGAAACTCCGCTGTGGGCGCATACCCGCATCACCGGGCTGTTCGACGCCCAGATCGATATTGAAGTGGTCAAGCGTCTGCTGCGCCGGTTCCTGCACACGCCGGAATTGCCGGAATGTCGGCTGACCCAACTGGAGGAGCGCGACTGGGTGCGGGCGTGGATGGACAACTTCCATCCGATGCGCTTCGGCCAGCGCTTGTGGATCTGCCCGTCCTGCCAAACCCCGCCCGATCCGGCAGCGGTCAATATTCGTCTGGACCCGGGGCTGGCGTTTGGCACCGGCACCCATCCGACTACGGCGTTGTGTCTGGAATGGCTGGACGGCGCAGATTTGACCGATAAAACCGTGCTGGATTACGGCTGCGGTTCCGGGATTCTGGCGATTGCCGCTGCCCGGCTGGGAGCGAAACGGGTCTGGGCAGTGGACATTGACCCGCAGGCGCTGCTGGCCAGCGATAGCAACGCTTCGGAAAATGAAGTTGAAGATCGCATTGAACTGGCGGATCCGTCCGAGTTGCCGACGGCGCTCAGCGTGGACATCCTGCTGGCCAACATCCTGGCCGGAGTGCTGGTGCGACTGGCTCCAGAGTTTGGCCGACGGGTGAAACCGAAGGGTCGCCTGGTTCTGTCCGGCATCCTCGAACCTCATGCCGACGTGGTGCAGGCCGTGTTTAGCCGCGAGTTCAGTTTCGCGCCCGCCCAGCGGCGGGAGGATTGGGTGCTGCTGGAAGGCGTGCGGCGGGATGGTTAATCCAATACCTGAATTGCGGTATATGCTATAGCAACGCCTTCCCGTTACTTTACCTGACGTTTATTCCATGCAGATCGGCCCCTACTCACTGTCCCCGCCCGTATTTCTGGCGCCAATGGCCGGCGTCAGCGACCAACCGTTCCGGCAACTGTGCCGACGATTGGGCGCGGGGCTGGCGGTCTCGGAGATGGTGAGCGCCGACCCGCGCCTGTGGGATAGCCGCAAAACCCGGTTGCGGCGGGATCATGCCGGTGAAGTTGAACCGCGCAGCGTACAGATTCTCGGCGCCGATCCCCGCGCCATGGCCGAAGCCGCCCGCTTCAACGCCGATCAGGGCGCGCAACTCATTGATCTCAATATGGGCTGTCCGGCCAGAAAAGTCTGCGGCGCGCAGGCCGGTTCGGCGCTGCTGCGCGACGAAGCGCTGGTCGGGCGCATTCTGGAGGCGGTGGTTGCGGCGGTCACGATCCCGGTGACGCTGAAGATTCGCACCGGATGGGATCGCACGCACCGCAATGGCGTCGCTATCGCCCGCATCGCCGAGCAGGCCGGCATTCAGGCGCTGGCGGTGCATGGCCGCACCCGCGCCTGCGGTTACTCCGGGGACGTGGATTACGCCGGCATCCGCGCCATCAAGCAGGCGGTGGCGATCCCGGTCATCGCCAACGGCGATATTGACCGCCCCGCCAAGGCGCGCTGGGTGCTGGATTTTACTGGCGCAGACGCAGTGATGATCGGACGCGGCGCGCAGGGCCGACCGTGGATTTTCCGCGAGATCGCCCATTTTCTGGCTACCGGCGAACCGTTGCCGCCGCCGGCTCCAGCGGACATCAGCGCATGGGTCGCGGTCCATCTGCAAAGCCTGTATGCATTTTATGGCGCGAGGGCCGGGGTGCGCATCGCCCGCAAGCATCTGGCCTGGTACAGCCAGCCTTGGCCGGACAGCGCCGCATTCCGGGCACGGGTCAACCTGGTTGAAACCCACCGCGAGCAACTGAGATTAGCCCGCGATTTCTTCGAGCGCCTGGTCGATAAGGAACTACTGGCGGCATGAACACGCAAAATCCCGAACCTCCAGTTGACCTGCTCCCGGCGACTCCGCTGCGCGATCATGTTGCCGAAACCCTGCGTATCTATTTTCATAACCTCGGCGGCCAGGCCCCCAGCAACCTGTACGATCTGGTGCTGCGGGAGGCGGAGCCGCCGCTGCTGGAAATCGTGATGAAGTTCACCCGTGGCAATCAGACCAAGGCCGCCGCCATTCTCGGCATCAATCGCGGCACCCTGCGCAAGAAACTCCGGCAATACGGTCTGAACTGAGCGAGTAGAGAGGTGGCAACGGCGTGAGTTTACTTCCATGAGTCTGGCGATTTTCGATCTCGACAATACTCTGCTGGCGGATGACAGCGATTATCTGTGGGGCCGGTTCCTAGTTGAGCAGGGCATCGTGGACGGCGCAGCCTATGAGCGCGAGAACCAGCAATTCTACGATGACTACCGGGCCGGCACGCTGGATATCCAGGCGTTTCTGGCCTTCATGCTGCGACCACTGGCGGAACATCCGCTGGAACAACTGCTGACGTGGCGGGCGCAATTCATTAAGGACAAAATNNTGCTGGACGTGCCGCACCTGCTGGCGACGGAGGTGGAATTCGCGGCGGGGCGCTATACCGGTCGTTCGGTGGGCATTCCCTGTTTCCAGCGTGGCAAGGTCGAGCGGCTGGGCGCGTGGCTGGCGGAAACCGGCCACACCCTNNTCAGGTCAGTTATCCGGTCGCGGTGGATCCCGACGCCACCCTGGCCGAACACGCCCAGGAGCGCGGCTGGCCGATCATCAGTTTGCGCGAGGCGTTGCCTAACCCATAGGCCATTACCGAAATATTGGCAGAGGACGAGCGTTGTCCATCGCTTCAAACCACCGGATATCGCAATTCAAAGCACAATAGTTACTACTAAAACAGAATAACCCATTGATCAATAAGACGGGATCTGATGCTTGCCTGCCACTGGTTTCCATAATCATCCGCAGCATGGGGCGTCCCACTCTGCCGGAAGCCCTCGATTCAGTCGCAGCCCAGACGTATAGCAATATCGAAGCGCTAGTGGTGAACGCCAGGGGCAGCGACCATCCCGCTCTCGCAAGCACCTGTGGCAACTTTCCCTTGCGCACGATCAGCGCGGAGCGGCCTTTGGCGCGGGCAACGGCGGCCAATCTGGGATTAAGCCATGCAAAAGGCCGTTATTTACTGTTTCTGGATGACGATGATCTGCTCCTTCCAGACCACATCGGCAAGCTGGTCAACGCTTTTGCCGATGGGCATGGCTGTCTCGCCGTTTACACCGGAGTCCGTTTGGAGGACGCCGCTGGCGCCACGCTGAAGATACTGGATGATCCTTATGATCCAGCGCGACTGCGGGGCGCCAACTTTCTGCCCATTCACGCAATCCTGTTCGACTGCGCCCTGGTGGAGAGAGGCTGCCGCTTTGACGAGGATCTGGAGTGTCTGGAGGATTGGGATTTCTGGCTACAGGCGTCACAACACACCCTTCTGCATCATGTGCCGGGCGTCAGCGCCATTTATCGCTTTGCATTGGGGGATTCTGGGCTGTCAACCCAGTCAGCGCCGGAAAAGCACCTGATTAACCGCGCTGCCGTGTTCGCCAAATGGCAGAGCCGGTTCACGCCACGGGAATGGGTAGAGTCGTTTTTCTGGTTCGAGAGGGCGCGGGATCACCACCTGCAGTGGGTTCGCGCATTGGAACAGGAAATTCGCGTCCGGGAGGCCGGCCTCATCCAACTGCAACAGGAAGTTCGCGCCCGGGATGCCGGCCTTGCCACGCTGGAACAGGAAATTCGCGTCCGGGAGGCCGGCCTCGCCCAACTGCAACAGGAGGTTCGCGTCCGGGAAGTCGGCCTTGCCACGCTGGAACAGGAAATTCGCGTCCGGGAGGCCGGCCTCGCCACGCTGGAGGCGACCATTGCCGTGCTGACGGCGGATGTGAGCCGTTATCGCCAACAGGCGCAGGCGCTCTTGTCATCCACCTCATGGAAGCTCACGGCGCCAATGCGCTGGATCAGTCAGCGATTACGACATCGGGAGGATTAGGAAGTCAGGCACTCAAACGCCGCCCATAGGCCGATCCAGAGTGACGACGCCACGACCGCAATAGTGATCGTCCAGTACGAAACCGGCCATGGTGTTCCATTCGGCGGCAGACATGCCCTCAATAAACTCCTCATAGAGCGCTACTGCGAGATCGNNCACGGCGCCGTCCTGCCGGGTTTCGTAATGCATCACCTGGGCATCGTCGGTGCTGAGCAGCATTTCAAGCTCGAAGCTGCGCCGCCACAGGGGAGAAGCGTCGGTTCCGGGAACCAGGGATTCGCCATAGCAACCTCGCGCCAGCACCCCGTAACCGTCGCAAACCCGCTTCGCTTTCGCCGAGGTCAGCAGGTAATAGCCATGAACGCCTTTGCCCAGGATTTTCGAGAGTCGGCCCTGGATAGTGGCGGAATAGCCCACATCCACCACGGCGGAGGTTCCCGGCTGATCGAGTCCCATTTGTTGCAAATAGGCCAGAAGACCGGGCCGCTCCACGGCGGCGCGGGCCTGGATGCGGTCGGCGACGGCCTCCAGCACCGGTTGCAGGTGCTGCGGGTTGTCGCCTTTGACTTCCACCTTGCGACCCGCTGACCATAGGCCGCGCCGGGCCAGTTCCGCCAGTTCGGCGTCGTCCAGCTTGAGGCCAAAACGATAGAACAGGAATCCCGCCAGGTCGCTGGGAAAATAATCAGCGCTGGCGATATTGAGAATATCATCAAAAGTTTCGGTCATCGGCACGGTCATCGCCCGCCGGGATACGACGAGGTACCGCGCCGCCGCCGCGTTCGGGGTGACGGACGCCAGCCGGTCGTAGACCTCCTTGAGGAGTTTCCCTTCCCGCGCCAGAAAATAAAGGGTCGTGATTCGGTCGGCCTTCGCCTGCGCCAGAATCCACTGCGCAAACGCCACAATCAACGGGCCGGCGATGGCGTAACCCACGCTCTCAGCGCCGCCATGGATGAAGTCAGCCGGGTTGAAGCGGTTGTAGAAAACCGGATGAAAGAAGCGCTTCACCACCAGTCCCAGCACCAGTTGGCGGTTCACGTCGCTGTGACGAAAGCGCTCCAGAATCCGAGCAAATCGCGGCATGGCGGCGGCCATCTCGATTGGCCGCAGCACATGGCAGGTGTGAATGCCCAGATTCATGGGGATTTGCAGATCGGAATGTTCGTTATCCCCAATCATCAGCAGGCTGTCGGGCGCCACGCCCAACCGTTTCAGAACGTGGTGGTACAACTGGCCGCTGTCCTTGCGCACACCCACATCGGATGACAGGTAAAGTTCGGCATAGCCGTGAATGCCCTGCTCCTCCAGCAGCGTCTCGATGGTTTGACGGGAAAGAAACATATCGCTGATCAGCACCACCGGCTTTCCCGTCGCCAGCGCATAACGAAACAGTGCGAGTCCGTCGGGCCGTGGCGAAACCAGAGCGCGCTCCACCTGCTCCTCACAGCTCTGGATCCGCCCTGCGTCCTCCGGCGACAAACCGGCGAGCGTGGCGTATTCGGCGTAGATGTCGTCCAGATTCACATCCTGGCGCTTGCGGGAGCGAGCGGCATGTTCAGCCAGCGGTCGCAGGCGCATGAAATCGGCGCCTCCCGGCGCGTCGGCCATGCGCACCGCGACAACCTGTTTGGCGATTTCGGGATGAAGCGAGGGCCGCACGACGAGGGTGTCAAAAATGTCAAAGGCGATGACTTTGAGTTTCCCGCTGGTCAGCATCGTTTCCACGTGAGCGCGGGTGCGGGCGAGGTAGTGGTCAAACCGCCATTTTGACCAACTCGGGAGCGTCGGGTCCGCCACAATAGCCGTCCGCAGGCCGGCCTGCCGCGTGGACAGCGCGAACAGGCGCTCAAGACAATGCGCCAGGGTGCCATCGGTTTGCCCCGCTTCATCAGGGAAATCCGTCAGGAGAATGCCGGCATCGAATAAGGCGCGCAGTCCCGCCATACGCGCCCAGAACATCGATCCCGCCGGATAGTCAAAATAGCCTTCCGGCATGTCGTTAATGCCCAAGCGCTGACACCATTCCCGCCCCAGGCCCTTGTTCGACAGCCAGGTATTTCCCCAGTACGGAAATTGCCGGTAATTCTGGGGATAAACCAGGCCCAGTCCGGGATCGTCGGCGAACAGCGCAAAAATCCGCCGCACCTGATCCTCGCTCCCAAGAAGCTGCCGCAACAGATATTCCCGCCATCCCAACATACCGCCATCGGCATAGAGCGACTTTTTGGTATGGATGTGCGCGATGAAGTCATAACCGGATAATTCAGGGCCGAAAAGACAGAACAGGGGGGCTAGATCCCGCCCACGATTCGGCGTCACGCGCACGCACAGCCGCTCCACCCGGTGCAGGCTGCGGAAAACTGCCTCGCACGCAATTCTGGCGGCTTCGTCGGCAGTCGAGACCAGCAGATCAAAGGCGAAAGGAATATGGCGCAGATGCGCCGCCATCTCCTCCGCCAAGTCAAGGTAGAAAATATGGGCGTGTACGGCGATGCGTCCATTCGGGCCGGAGCCGCCAAGCGGCGCGACTCCCGCCAGATTTACCAGATCGGGAAAGCGCACATCGGCGGCGGACCTTCCCTTATCATGGCGCAGGCGCAGGCGCAGTTCGACCAAAATCCGGCGCAGCAGCGCCCGCAGGCCCCAGCGGCGAAAATACCAATAAGTCTTAGTAATCAGAAATTTAACGGACATGCGCACTATTTGGAGCCATCGTGGAAGGGTCACTCGTGCCAAGTAATGGCCGGGCGGCTATTCTAGGGCATCGCCGTATCGCACGAAACCTGGGTAAGAGCAGCCGGACAACGGTCTGCCCCGGAACCGGCTATAGACCGTGGAATAGGACAGAATGGCTGGAATTGCGGTGATTATTGTTAATTTCAACAGCGGGCCTCTCCTTGGTGAGTGCCTGCGCCATGTGCGCGCCCAGACCCACCGCCCGGAACGAGTGATTGTGGTGGACAACGCCAGCCAGGATGGTTCCACGGATGGGCTGGAGCGCGACTATCCCGAAGTGGAATGGATGCGGCAGGAACGCAACCTGGGTTTCGCGGCGGCCAACAATCTGGCGGCGCAGCGAGCGGACGGGATGGAATGGCTGGCCTTGCTCAACCCCGACGCTTTCCCGAAGCCGGACTGGCTGGAGCGGTTGCTGGCGGCAACGCTGGCCCATCCCGGCTGCGCCAGTTTCGGTTCCCGGTTGCTGGACGCCGGCGACCCCAGCCGGCTGGATGGAACCGGCGACATCTATCATGTGAGCGGGCTGGCCTGGCGGCGCGGTCATGGTCGGCGCATAGCCGCCAGCGCAACCGCCGATGAGGATATTTTTGCCCCCTGTGCGGCGGCGGCGCTGTATCGCCGCTCGACCTTTCTCGAAGTCGGCGGTTTTGATCCGGACTACTTTTGCTATTTTGAGGATATCGATCTGGGGTTTCGGCTGCGGCTGTTGGGCCACCATTGCCGGTATGTGCCGGATGCCGTGGTTCTCCATGTGGGGTCGGCGGTGACGGGGCGGCGCAGCCCCTTCTCGCTCTACCACGGTCATCGCAATATGGTCTGGACTTACTGCAAGAACATGCCCGGCCTGCTGTTCTGGATTTATCTGCCGCAGCACCTGCTGCTGAATCTGGGCGCGGTGGCGTGGTTCGCCCTGCGCGGCCAGGGCGTCACCTTGCTGCGGGCCAAGTGGGATGCTCTGCGCGGGTTGCCACGGTGCTGGCGACAGCGGCGCGTGATTCAGGCCAGCCGCCGCCTCTCATCCTGGCCGTTGCGGCGCATGATGAGTCGCGGTTTATGGGCGCTCTGGCGGCGTGGCGGCGCTTGATTACCGTCTCCATCGTTACCCATTCACCCGATTTGGCGCTGCTGGCGACGGTGCTGGATCATCTCGGACGGGCGTTGCGCCATGCCAACAGGGCGGGGCTGCTGACCGAGGCGCGCCTGATTCTGGTGGACAACGGCCCTGGAACCGCCTGGCGTCAGCCATTGCAACAGGCGCTGGACGCCGCCACGCTGCCCGCTCGCGTTGCACTGCTCAGCGGCCACGGCAACATCGGTTATGGCGCGGGCCATAACCTGGCGCTGAAAAACCATGACGGCGATTATCATTTGATCCTCAACCCCGACGTATTGCTGGAAGAGGATGCGCTGAGCGAAGGGCTGGCGTTTCTGGCCGCGCATCCCGACGCCGGATGGGTGACTCCGGCGGCCTGGGATGAAGCCGGTCGGCGACAATACCTGTGCAAGCGCTATCCGACCGTTCTGGATTTGGCGTTGCGCGGCTTCGCTCCCGCCGGATTGCGGCGGCGGTTCCAAACCCGGCTGGATCGCTACGAACTGCGCGACGGCGCCGGTGATGCGGCATTCTGGGATCCTCCCATCGCCAGCGGCTGTTTCATGCTCTGCCGACGGGCGGCGCTGAATCGAATCGGGGATTTCCGGCCCGACTATTTCCTGTACTTCGAGGATTTCGATCTGAGCCTGCGGCTGGCGACCGTCAGCCGGATCGTCTATGTGCCGACGGTGCGCATCGTTCACTTCGGCGGTCACGCGGCTCGCAAGGGCCTGCGCCACATTGGCCTTTTTCTGCGGGCGGCGGTTCTGTTCTTCAACCGGCACGGGTGGCGCTGGTGGTAGCGCCGGATTTTTATCAGCATCGCCCGGTGCTGGTGACTGGCGGAACCGGCTTCATTGGCCGTCGGCTGGTTGCGGCGGTGCAGGCGCGGGGGGCGCGGGTGCGGGTGCTGGTTCGACCGGGCCGCGCCATTCCGACCGATGGGAGCGGGTTGGAAACCGTTGTCGGCGATTTGGCGGATGCCGCCAGCCTGGCGCACGCCTGCGCCGGGATGGACACCGTGATCCACGCTGCCGGTTTCGCTCATGCCGACGCCGGGGATGTCGTAGATTTCGCCGATCAGCACTGGGCGGTCAACGCCCATGGAACCTTCCAACTGCTGGATGCGGCGGTCGCATCCGGGGTTCAGCGCTTTATTTTTCTCAGCAGCATCAAGGCCGTCGGCGAGCCGGGGCCGCGTTGTGTTGATGAACGCTGGGATGCGCCGCCGGAAACGCCCTACGGTCTGGCCAAGCGCGCCGCCGAGGAACGGGTGCTGGCGGTGAGTCGCGCATCTGGATTACACGCAGTTAATCTGCGACCGGCGCTGGTCTACGGACCGGAGATGAAGGGCAACTTGGCGCGGTTGGTCGCCGCCGTGCAACACGGTACGTTTCCGCCGCTGCCGGAGACCGGCAACCGCCGCTCGCTGGTGCATGTGGACGATGTGGCGCAGGCGGTTCTGCTGGCTGTCGCGCATCCCGCAGCGGCGGGCCAAAGCTATTTCGTGACCGACGGGCAGCCGTATTCGGGCCGGGAATTGTACGCCATGATTCGCCAGGCGTTAGGGCGGCCTGTGCCGCGCTGGTCGGCGCCAGCGAGCGTGCTTCACGCAGCAGCCACGCTGGCGGATGGCGCGCTGTGGCTGATGGGGCGGGAACGGCGAGCGGCGAGCGCCTTGGATAAACTGCTGGGCTGGGCCTGTTATGACGCGGCCCGCATCGGTCGGGAACTGGGCTATCGACCGGCCTGGACCTTTCAACGCTATTGCGAAACCGAACTGAAGAAATGGCGCGGATGACGAAATCGCTACTTTTGGGTCGCCCGGCGCGGCCTTTTTTACTGTGGATGCTGGCGGCGTCAGGCGGCGCTCTGCTGCTGATCGTGGCGCTGCTGCTGTTTTACCTGAGCGGCGGTCTGGCGCAGGTAGCGCTCCCCGTAGTATTGACCGGCGCCAGCCTGCAACTCGCCAGCGGTCAAGGCGCGCCGACTGCCGCCGGGCTGGAAATCCGCCAGCCCGGCCCGCAGGAGTTGACAGTCGTCCGAGGGGCGGTTCGGAGAGTCCAGGCCACTCTTTATCGCCGTCTTTCCTGGCAGGTCAGCGGGCTGCAACCGGAGCATGAAGTCCGGCTGGTTTGGGCCACCCTGGATGATCCGCGCACGACGCGGGAACGGGTGTTGCCGCCCGATTCAGCCGACGGCGGCGTCCTCGACCTGAGTGCGGAACCGGGTTGGCAAGGCCGGATCATCGCTATCGGTTTGGTAGTGCGCGGGCCGCTGGCGCAACCGCTGGTGGTGCGGGGGCTGGAGTTGCGACCGATGCCGCTGACGACCGGTCAACTGTTGCGCCAGATGGTGGAGGACTGGACCACGTTCGAGGACTGGAGCCAGCGTTCGATCAATTACATCGCTGGCGCGCCGGCGAACGCACTGTTTCCGCCGGTGCTGATGACGGCGTTATGGATCGGTTTCAGCGCGGCGCTGTACGCGCTGTTCCAGCCGCCGCGCCGTGCGCCCGGAGTGCTGCTGCCCTACGCTGCGCTCTTCCTGCTTGGCTGGCTGGCGCTGGATCTGCGCTGGCAGTGGGATTTGGGCCAGCGGCTGGCGCGAACGGCGGAAAGCTTCGCCGGCAAGGATGAAACGGGGCGGCGATTGGCGGCGCTGGATGGCGAGTTGTACCGGTTTTTGCTGGAGGTGCGTCAGCGCTTGCCGGAAAAACCGGCGCGGTTGCTGATCGTCAGCACGGATCCCGGCGGCTTTCTGGCCGGACGCGCCCGCTATCATCTGCTGCCGCATAACGGGTATGCCGGCCTGGGGCGGCTGCCGCATCCAGGCGAAGCGCGCGCCGGCGATTATGTGCTGATTCTGACGCCGCCGAACGACGTGCGCTACGACCACGAGCGTCAACTGCTGGAAAGCGCGGGGGTGCGATTGCCGGCGGAGATGCTGTATGCCGCTGCGTCGGGCGCGCTGTTCC
This sequence comes from Competibacteraceae bacterium UBA2788, assembly GCA_002352185.1. GTDB lineage: Bacteria > Pseudomonadota > Gammaproteobacteria > Competibacterales > Competibacteraceae > Contendibacter. The sequence continues at coordinate 7,230 of DEHY01000210.1, read as the reverse complement.
GGGTAAAGGAAGGTTGATGACGATGGAAGGGTGGCGGGTGGGGCTGGCGCTGGGATTGCCTTGGCTGGTCGGCGCGCTTTGGCTGCGGGTTCTGTGGCGCGACGCGACGGCGGGCGGGTGGCCGCTGGCGCTGGGTTACGGCTACATTCTGGGCCTGTTGGCAACCACTTTATTGGTGCGCGCTCAGGCCGCGTTCGGCCTGCCGCTGAATTTCGTCGGCCCGGCCATGATGCTGGCGNNCGGGCTGGCGCTGGAGGTGTGGTGGCGGCCACTCTATCCGTGGGATGCGTGGACCACCTGGACTGTCCAGCCACGGGTATGGTCGGAATTGCATCAATTAGTCCCGTTCGTGGATGCGCAGCGCTGGCTGGCGGATGTGAGCGCTTCGGTTTACACCCTTGAGGCCTGGACTTATCCCAAGACAGTGCCGCTGCTGGCGCTGTGGCCGACGCTGGCGTTCGGCGCCTGGAACGAAACCGCCGCCAATCTGCCCTGGATCGGGTGCGTGCTGGCGCTGGGGCTGGGATTTTATGGGCAGGCGCGGCAGTGGGGCGCATCGGCGCTGACGGCGCTGATTTTCACCTGGCTGCTCTTGTCGCTGCCGTTGCTGAATACCCACGTAGCCTTGGCCGGATACGCCGATCTATGGATGGCGGCGGTATTCAGCCTGGCCGTGATTGCGTTCTTGCAATGGGCGCGGGATGGCGACCGTCGGCAGGGGTTATTGGCGGCGTTGCTGGCTTTGGCCTGCCCGCTGATCAAACACGAAGGCGCGGTCTGGTTGCTGCTGTTTCCGCCCATGCTGCTGGCGGCCCGGCTGCGGGGAAGGTGGCTGTTGATACTGACCGGATTGGCAGCGGCATTAGGGCTGGGCTGGCGGCTGACCGGCGGGGTAGCGTTCGGCATTCCGGGACTGGGTGAGTTCCACCTGACGCCGGATTTGATTCAAGTACCCTATCTGGGCCGATTCGTACTGGGCTACCGAGGCAGTTGGGATCCGGTGGTGATGAATTTTCTGGTATTGGCGAACTGGCATCTGCTCTGGTATCTGGCGCTGGCGGTGGCGGGCGCAGTGCTGATCGGGGGGGTCAGGCGCGGCGCGACGCGCTGGCAACGGGTAGAACTGGTCTTTATCGTGACCAGCCTGCTGGCGTTGTTCATCCTGTTTTTCATGACCGACGCTCAGCGCTGGGCCGAGCAGTACACCAGCATCAACCGGGTGTTTCTGGATTTCGTTCCGGCGTTCCTGTTCTGCATCCTGACGGTGTTTGCAGCGCCACGGGATTCAGCGCCATCCGCGTCAAGCCAGCGCGTAACCGACCCGGAACCCGCCCCAGTGGTTGTCGCCGACAAAAATCGGCACTGACAGATCAAACATGATCTCGCCGGTATCGCGCCGGTAGACCTGTAGCCGGTAAGGGTCGGTGTGCGCGCCCACGCTGCGCCCAACCCGGTCGTCGAAAATCCGCTTGGTCCGATTGCCGACTAAATCCTTGGCCGGATCGCCGGTCAGGGGCTGGGCAAAACGCTGGTTGTGCGTCGGCACATAGCCGTCGTAGTTGGCGCAAATGGCGAACACGATCCACGGATGCGTCGCCGCCGCCGGTTCCTGAATGGCGGGCAGCAGCTCGTCGCACAGTGAGTCGAACGCGGTGTGGTATTTTTGCGGCTGAGTTCCGGCAATTGGCTGGTACTCGCGCGCGAACAGCGCGTCATCGGTGATCGCGCCCGAACGCAAGGCGTCCGCCAAGGCAGCGCCGACGGTCTCAGCCGAGGCAGTCGCCAGCGCGAAGGCCGCAGCATGCCGGGCCTCGCGCAATGGGTCTTCGGGCAGCCGGAACAGGCCAACGCAGTCGCGCAGCGTGTCGGTGGCCTGCTTGAGCGCTTCGCTGCGCTCGGCGATTCGCCCGGCGTTCTCAAGATTATTCTGGCCGAGGGTCAAGACCTGGTTCAAAGAATGGTCGATGGAGACAATTTCCTGTCCTTGCCCGGAAACGCGCTCCGCCATGGATTCCATGGCCACACCCGCACGCGACATCAGTTCGCCCAGACCGGTCAGCACCTGCTGCGTTTCCGCTGCGGAACGCACGCCGCTGCTTACGGCTGCGCTGGTTTCGCCGATGATCACCCGCACGTCTCGCGCTGCGGCAGCCGTGCGCGTCGCCAGCTGACGGATTTCCTGCGCGACCACTGCAAAGCCCCGCCCAAGCTCGCCAGCGCGGGCAGCTTCGATGCTGGCGTTCATCGACAGGATGTTGGTCTGAAAGGCGACGGTATCAATGACTTCGATGATCTCATGCGCCCGCGCCGAACGGGATTCCACCTCCACCATGGCTTTCGCCAGTTCCCGCGCTGCGCCACCGCCTTGTTGCGCGCAACGGTTGGCCTCCCTGGATATATCGATCACCTCGCGCAGTTCGTCACGNNCAGGGGACTTCCTCGGCAATTTGCACCGATAGAGCGACTGCTTGCCGAATGGCTTCGGAGAGGTTGCCGAAGCCGGACATCAACCGCCGCGACAGAGCGTTTTCCTGCCCGCCCGAAGGTGCAACGAAATTGAGATCGCAGCCCTTCAACTGGCTGGCAACCTGCTCGAGCAGGGTACGGTCTCCGCCAATCATGACCTTGTAGAGGAAATCCAGCCAAAGATTAACCATGCTCGCATCGCCCATTTTTAGTTTTGTAATGCCCGGATTATTGCCCAGGCGCTAAAATCATGTTTTTTCTATTATATATATAGCGTTCCTATTAGGGCGTGTCATCAGTTACTTTCCCGATTCACGGCAGGATATGATTATAATTCACTGTTCCCAAGCTGCGGGGGGCTTTTGAATGTCGAAAAGGCGTTAGGCTTTGCGGGACGATCGATGGGAACGGATCAAGGAGTTTCTGCCCGGGCGCGAGGGGCCTGTTAGCGGGACGGCCAAGAATACCCGATTGTTTGTCGATACGGCTCATTGAAGCGGTCATACCGCAATCGGCCAGCTTGGAACACATGGTTTGGCTGGCGTATTGGCTGCCGCGATCACGGTGAAAGAGGACACCCCTCGCTGGGCTTACGCCGGAACCAGGCCATCGTCAGCGCGTCAGTGAAGATGTCGGCGGTCATCCTTGGCTTGATCGACCAACCGACGATCTCGCGGTTGAACCGATCCAGTACGATGGCCAGGTACAGCCAGCCTTCGCCGGTCTGGATGTAGGTAATGTCGCCGGCTTATACGCAGTTGGGCGCCATCGGTGTGAAATTGCGAGCCAGCAGGTTAGGCGCCACCGGCATCGAGTGCTTGGAGTCGGTCGTGGCCTTGAAGCGCCGCTTTTGCCCGTCCGTGTTGAGCGATTTGTTAGCCGTTATTTCCATCGTGCTACAACATCGAATTCGACCAACTCTTTCTTTGAGTTGCGCTTGCGAATTGCACGGCATTCAATTTCACTGAACCCAAGTGCTGCCAGCATTTCGGCATATAGCCGTTCCGTAGAAACCAGCGTTCCGTAGAATGTTGAATTGCCGACTATATAGTGCAACTCAGCATTATGGTCGAGTACTGGCGTTAAGCGCAGAAAGTGAGACCACATATCATCAAAATACTTCGCCACATAATTGGCAAGCACAGCACCATTCTTGTTATCAGCGTGTGCGATCTGATCTAGCGCAGTAGAAAGATTAGTGCTTCTGAAATAATCTGCGGGACGCGTCCAATCTGTCAAGCGGCTTGTGGCGATCCCCCAAGTGCCGCCTATGGCTGTCCAGTCCAACTCTCCGGCATCTCTTCCGTTAACCAAGAATCCAAGCCAGTACATGTATGGACGAAGCTCTCGAATATAGGACATTCGGTTAGCGTAAGGTGGAGAAGTGACAACAAGATCAAACATGCCTTCAACCACTTCTGCGGGGTTCCTTGAATCGCCAAGGACAACATATCCCTCGCCTGTAGGATTTTCGCTGGCACCTCTAATTACAAAACGAACATCTTCGGAAAAGACGCTTGCCATATCCACATCGAAACCAATATCGAATGAGCCGTCATCTTTGAACGACATTGATTGATGATTGAATGCCGCGTTCGATAATTCAATCAAGGATCGGCAAAAAGCAATCAGTAGCAGAGTGTGTTCTGCGGAGTGTTCCTTTGTCACTGCTGGTATGGCCGCACGAAGAAGCCGCAGAAAATCGAGCGCTTTTGCACTCCACCACCGTTCTATATTGTGGATCGGTGGAGCGGGCACAGGTTCAATGCTTTGGTTTCTGACCAAGTCAAGCGTGGATGCACAGGCCTCTCGCGTTGCGGAAATTTGTTTTGGAGAGTAATGTGCGGTTTTTGCTTTAGCGAGCCACACGAGAAACGGATTGATGTCAGTCGTGACACCTTCGTGTCCGTGGTAGGTGGCACTCAACACAGTCGTACCGGTGCCGCAAAAAGGGTCAAAAATGCGTTTTGCTTGTTCGTGACCAACAATCAGCTCTTCAACAATTTTAAGAGAGTAGGCAGGAGTAAGGCGAAGCCAACCATGCCGCCCTGTCTTTGAATTGAACTTGTAGGTGTAATCTGACCGCTGGCGAAGTTGCTTACGCTCTAGTACCGCAGACATTATTTTGTCTCCGGTGCGAGTAATGCTTTCAGTACAGTATCTATCTCTGATCGAAGTATCTTGCTGTTACGTTTGAAGAATTCGTCGAGGTCGTAGCCGACTACATCACGCATGAAGTCGTAGGTTGAAATCAGGGGGTTGTTTGCGCCCTCAATGCCGGTAACAACAGTCCACTTTTCTGCACGGTAGCGGAGCAGGATGTCACTGTCGATTTGCGCTGACAGAATTACCGCGCATGGGAAATAAGCCTTTGTATATGCGGTTGCTGCGTTTGCGATGTCAGCGTTCTGGCGCTTAGAGTCTTTACTTTTGTATCCCTGCCGAACCTCGAAGATGGTGCCGGTCAAAGTTGAAAATACTTTTGGATCAACGCCGATAGATTCGGCGGAATCCTTCATCCATGCGTGGAAGCGAGCACGCTTTGCTTTGTCGGAAATTTTTTCGAGCGGTACACGTCCGTCAAGGTATAGCGTCCGAGTCTTCCCGTTGGGTAGCGGAATTGTATAAGACCACGTGACATCGGCTTCAGATAATCCAAGGGCATCTTTGACAGCGGTTCGGAAGAGCTTTTCACATCCAATACCAATTTGCCTATATACGCTGGTCATTCCGCCCGCCGCTTTGTGAGCGGCATACATCATTGGGTTGTCTAGGCCGAACCAGCTATAGAACGGGTCACTTTGGTAAAGAGTCTGAAATTGTGCGAGTGTCAGCCCGTTTCCCTTTGCGCCTTGACCAAATTTCGGCTTGTACTTGGCGCATACCCTTATCGGATCAAGGACAAGATCAAGGTATGCGGCATCATTCTGTTTCAATTGGACAACTCCAGGCGATTTTTCATCATGTTAATCGGGAATGCGGTCATGCGCCATTTGGACGGCTAACGGGCGCGAGTTGAGCGGCACCCGTGCGTGGGTGGAAAGGCCGGCCTGGCAACCCCAAGCGGNNCGTCCGGTGGACCGCAGGGTTAGCCCTCGCATTCACTTCACCCCTCCTGCACATTGCTTTTAATCTTGAATCTGGGCGGGCCTGGATACATCTTGAATCCCTTTATCGCCAAGCTTGGCGTAATGATGATCGGAGCATAGATAGTTGGATCAGATGCTCCATCTGGGTAGTAACCAAAGGTGTCAGACTTGCCGTAGTTTTCTGGAAGGCTACGATTCAGGAGCGTTGCCATCATCAGATTTCGTCCGACAAGTCCGTTGCCAGCAGCCACCGCCAGAACGGCATCACGCATGAATCTGGCCACTGACTCTGGCGCAATCGTTGTTGGGACTGGGGCAGCGTGACGCATAGCTCGAACAACATGACGTATCAGGTTCTTCATGATTGTAGGAGCCATTTGCTGCCCAAAAGGAAGAAACGCATATCCCTGCCCGCCCTGTAGCTTCTGAGTAAATGTGCTGAACGTTGGGAGCGCATGTGCCACGACTTTTCGTTCTATTGGGTCTATGAAATTCGAGATTGCGCAACTCCACGCTTGAATATCTGGCTCCTCCTGCGTAGACGCCCAACAGTCCACTATGATTCCCAGTTGTCGATTGGGATAAGGTAACTTTGCTACCGTGACATCTAGTGCCGATGTCAGACTCGAAATTGCATCCTGAAGGCCAGACTTCCCAATCAGTTGTTGGGCAATCCATTCATCTGTCCTTAGTGAACCGACACGGGAAATGCCTGTATACGAAAAGACCGCTTGGTTGTTGAAAACCACCGCCTTGTTCGCCTGGTCTTCGGCAACACGTCCGTCCGGCCAAGTGAGGCGCCGATCGGATATATGCACGATGTACTTTGGGGTCAAACACGAAAGTAGGAGTGTCATCGGTTACGAGTTTCGAGAGGGTTAACGTTCGAGCTAACCGGCCGGCGGAGGTAGGACGCCTTGGCCCGGGCTGAGATAATGTACCGTGTACCTCAGCCCGGGCCAAGGTGGCCTGCCGTAGCCGGTCCGGTTGAGCGAGGGGTTAGGCTTCCGTGCGCACGCAATAGTGGTACTATGTGTACCCGACATTGACGAGGTACACAGCATGCGCACGAACATTGAAATAGACGACAAGCTCATGAAAGATGCTCTTCGCGCTACCGGCGCGAAGACCAAGAAGGAAGCCGTTGAGCTAGGGCTACGGACTCTACTTGATTTGCAAGCGCAGGAGAAGGCGCGGGAGTTGCGCGGAAAGATTACGTGGGAAGGTGATTTGAACGCGATGAGGACTGACAAGTGATTCTTGTTGACTCGAGTGTCTGGGTCGACTACTTTCGGTCCGCTGACACTCCGCAGGTGGCTTTGCTCGACTCGCTTTTTGGACGTACGCGTATAGCCGTTGGAGATTTGGTTGCGGCGGAGGTCCTGCAGGGTGTTCGCGACGACAAAGAATTCAAGTGGGTAAAGAAGGTCTTCGATACCTTCACTCGCCTTGATCTCTGCGGGTGCGATTTGGCCTTGAAGGCGTCAGAGAATTATCGTGTTCTGCGAGCGAAGGGCATTACAGTCAGGAAGACCATTGATACGCTGATCGCCACGCGATGCATTCAGGACGGCCTGACTCTCTTGCATTCTGACAAAGACTTCGTTCCCTTCGCGATGCACCTGGGTCTGCGCGAGGCGTATTCGGAAGCCTAACTAGGCCGTGTTCACAAAAT
>DEHY01000171.1 GCA_002352185.1 Competibacteraceae bacterium UBA2788 | reverse complement strand
TGGCGGCGCAAACCGGGGCGTTGAACGATCTACGTGAAGTGACCCACCAGCGTTTCGGCACACTCGAAAACCAGTGGCTGGATTTCCAGCATGCCGCTGACTCCCTCGGCGAGCTTCATCAGGAAACCCAGGATCTCCGCCAGCAACTGGCCCGGCTGGATGCGGCCATTACCCAGCAGCAACAGGCTGCCGCTGGCGACCCGCACGCCCAGGAACTGCATCACAATCTGGAAACCCTCCAGCAGACTCTGGTCGATCTGGAAAGCCGCATGGCCGGGCAAGCGCAGGCGTTCAGTGGTAATTTCGAGCAATTTCGCGGCCTGCGCTCGGACATCCAGAGCCTGCAACACGATCTTGCCGCGCTGGAATCTCTGCCGGGGCAATTGCACACGCTCGATCAGAACCTGAGCGCTCAGGATCGGCAGATCATCCAGCTCAAACAGACGGTTCAGCACCTCCAGCAGGAGGCGCAACAGCTCGGCGAGGCGATCCAGACCCGCGCCGGATCGTCCACCGAGGATCTGGAAGCCCGGCTGAACGAGCAGCGCGAGCAGATGGACAGCCTGACCGCCACCCTTGAAACCGTCCAGAGCGACGCCCGGCTCACCCAGGAAAAGGTCGTCACCATGGCGACCAATGTCGCTAAGCGGATTTTTGAATTCCAGAATCAGCTGGCGGCCTCTGAAACCGCGCAGACCGAACGATTGCAGGAGGCCGAACAAAAGCTTATCCAGCTTCAGGCGGCCCTTGAAATACTGCAAGCTCCACATAAAAGCCGAAGCTGGTTCAAAATGCCGGCGACGTTGGCTACCGTTGTACTCACAGTGGGCACTGCCTTTCTGGGGATTCTGGCCAAAGTCATCTGGACTATCGGCTGAACCCGCTGCTCACTCAAACTTCACTTTTTTTCAAGCGCTTGCTGATCGCCTGCTGGGAGATGCCCAGCAGCTTGGCGGCGGCGGACTGATTCCCCTTGCACCGCTGGAGGGCTTCCCTGATCAACTGTTCCGTAGCCTGTTTCAAGGTGGGGATGGGCGTCCCGGACGAGAATGGGGCCGCTGCTTCAGCGGAACAGGACTCAGGCGCGAAATTCCGTTCCCCTTGCCGCTGGGCGATATACTGCTTGAACGAATCGAGCGGGAGCATTTTGGCGGTGTTGCGGCTGGCCGCATCCAGCACCATCATCCGCAACTCGCGCACGTTGCCCGGAAAAGAATAGCCTTCCAGCAATTTTACCAGGCTCTCCGGCACGCGCGGTTTGGGTTTGTTGTGTTGCGTGGCCGCTTGATCGAGAAAGTGTTCGATCAGCAGCGACAAATCCTCCAGCCGCTCCCGCAGCGGCGGCAAGTGCAGATGGTGGGTGCGCAACCGGAAATTGAGGTCCTTGCGGAACTGTCCCTGCTCGACCGCCTGCCAGAGATCCCGATTGGTGGCGGAAACGATCCGCGCTGCGTTGCGTTTGGGCGCATCCTGGCCCAGTGAAAAATAATCGCCCTCCTGAAGCAGGCGCAGCAGTTTGGCCTGGGAAGCGGCGGTCAGATCGCCGATTTCATCCAACATTAGCGTACCGGCGGCGGCCTGTTCGATCAGCCCCGCCCGCGCCCGCTCGGCGCTGGTGAAAGCGCCCCTGCCGTGGCCGAACAGGGTGTCGGCAAAGACATTGTCGTCCAGACCGGCCACATTGACCGCGACGAAAGCCCCCCGGCGTCCGCTCAGTTCGTGGATGGCGCGGGCGAACAAATCCTTGCCGACGCCGGTTTCGCCGGTGATCAGGACCGACTCGTGGGTCTGGGCAATGGCCTCCGCGTTCTGAAACAGCGCCAGCATCCGGGATGAGCGGGTCACGATCCCGGCAAAGACCTCCGGCCTACTTAGGTTCGGCGCACGCAGATATTGCTTGAGAGCGATGTTTTCCTGCTGGAGATCCTGGAAGGCGAGCGCGTTCTTGACCACAGTGGACAGCCGACCGAACTCAATCGGCTTGGTCATGTAATCAAACGCGCCCTCCTTGATACACCGCACCGCCGTATTGACATCCTCGGTGCCGGTGACGACGATCACCAGCGTATTGGGATGATCCTGCGCAATGGCGCGCAGCAGGGCCTCTCCGTCAACATAGGGCATCATCAAATCCAGGAATACGATCTCCATGGGTTGCCGCGCCATCAAATCCAGCACCCGTCGGCTATCCTGGCAGGTGAGGATGTTGTTCAGGCCCGCCATCCGCAGGATGGCGTTGGCCAGACGCAGGCTCACCTCATCGTCGTCCACGACCAGCACCGGACGGGCGGGATAAAGCGCCGGTCTCTTCGAGATGGTTGTCTGGACACCCATCGGCAGTTCCCCGGTTAGGCCGCCAGTTGGCTGGGCGCTGCCGTCAGGGCGAACAACTCCTCCACGCTCAACAGCCGGTCCACGTCCAGCAGCATGACCATGCCGGTTTCGAGGGCGACCAGCCCGCCGATGAACTCGATCTGCACGGATGAACCGAAATGGGGTGGAGGTTGAATCTGGTCGGCATGGATGTCGAGGACATCGGAAACGCTGTCCGCCACCAGACCGACGATGCGGTCGCCGGCTTCCTCCCTGATCATGGACAGGATGACGACCGTGGTGCTGGAGTAGGCAGCCGTGTCCAGGCCGAACCGGCCTCTGAGATCGACAATCGGGACGATAGCCCCCCGCAAGTTCATTACGCCCCGCACGAAGGCGGGGACATTGGGGATCCGCGTCGGCGGCGTCCAGCCTCTGATTTCCTGCACCCTGAGGATGTCGATGCCGTACTGCTCGCCAGCCAGGTTAAAGGTCAGGTATTGCTGTTCGTCGGCTGCCTCACGCGCCATCAGACCCCGGCCTTCCAGGACCACAATTTCCGTACTCGTCGTCGTTGCCATGGTTTACGCCTCGAATATCATCGTGCTTGTCAATCGGGATGGTTGTTGCGGGGACCTGCTTGCAGCCGGTCCCGGTTTTCCGGGCTGTGCCCTGCGCGCCCGTTAGAACTGCTCCCACTCGTCACTGCTGTCGCCGCCG
>DEHY01000031.1 GCA_002352185.1 Competibacteraceae bacterium UBA2788 | reverse complement strand
GGCTTCATCGACGACGTGATCCTGCCCCATGGCACCCGCCAGCGCATCTGCCGCTCCCTGGCGATGCTGCGGGACAAGAAACTCGAAAATCCGTGGCGCAAACACGGCAACATTCCGCTGTAAAGGGGTGGGACGCATGTTTAAGAAAATTCTGATCGCCAACCGTGGCGAAATCGCCTGCCGCGTGATCAAGACCGCCCGCAAGATGGGCATCAAGACCGTCGCCGTCTATTCCGAGGCCGACCGGGACGCCCTGCACGTTGAAATGGCCGATGAGGCCGTACTCATCGGTCCGCCGCCCACCGCCCAGAGCTATCTGGTGATGGAGCGCATCATCCAGGCCTGCAAGGACACCGGCGCTGAAGCGGTGCATCCGGGCTACGGTTTCCTGTCCGAACGTGCGGCGTTCTGCGAGGCGCTGGAAAAGGAAGGGATCGCCTTTATCGGCCCGAAGGTTCGCGCCATCGAAGCCATGGGCGATAAAATCACCTCGAAGAAACTGGCCAAAGCCGCCGGGGTCAGCACCGTGCCCGGCTACACCGAAGTCATTAAAGACTCGAAGGAAGCCGTAGAGATCGCCCTGGAGATTGGCTATCCGGTGATGATCAAGGCCAGCGCCGGCGGCGGCGGCAAGGGCATGCGCATCGCCTGGAATGACAACGAATGCCGCGACGGCTTCGAGCGCTCCACCAACGAAGCCCGTTCCTCCTTCGGCGACGAGCGCGTATTCATCGAGAAGTACATCGAGGAGCCGCGCCATATCGAAATTCAGGTGCTGGGCGACAGCCACGGCAACATCGTCTATCTGGGCGAACGCGAATGCTCGCTGCAACGCCGTCACCAGAAGGTGATCGAGGAAGCGCCTTCCCCGTTCCTGGACGAAATCACCCGGCGGGCCATGGGTGAGCAGGCGGTGGCGCTGGCGCGGGCGGTAGACTATCAATCCGCCGGTACGGTCGAGTTCATCGTTGATTCCAAGCGCAATTTCTACTTTCTGGAGATGAACACCCGCCTGCAGGTGGAGCATCCGGTCACTGAGTACATCACCGGGCTGGACCTGGTGGAGCAGATGATCCGGGTGGCCGCCGGCGAGCCGCTGAGCTTCACCCAGGAGGGCGTCAAGCTCAAGGGCTGGGCGATTGAAGCTCGCGTGTACGCCGAGGATCCGTTCCGCAACTTCCTCCCGTCCATCGGTCGGCTGGTCAAGTACATGCCGCCCAAGGAAAGCGATGTGGTGCGGGTGGACACCGGCGTCTATGAAGGCGGCGAAGTGTCGATGTACTACGATCCGATGATCGCCAAGCTGATCACCTATGGCGCCACCCGCGACCGCGCCATTTCCCACATGCGGGACGCGCTCAATGAGTTCTTCATTCGCGGCGTCGCGCACAACATCAGCTTCCTGGCGGCGCTGATGGTGCATACCCGGTTCATGACCGGGCGCATCAGCACCAACATGATCGCCGAGGAATATCCGCACGGTTTTCATGCCGCCGACGTGCCGCACGATGATCCGGCGCTGCTGATTGCGGTAGCGGCCTTTCTGCACCGCCGCTACATGGATCGCGCCGCCAAGATCAGCGGTCAGTTGCTCGGTCACGAGCGCATCGTCAACAACGACTGGGTGGTGCTGATGGGCGGTCAGTCCTACTCCGTGCATATCGATCCCGCCACAAGCGGTTACGATGTGGAGTACATGGGCGAAACTTATCAGGTGCGCAGCGACTGGCAGTTTGGTCAGCCGCTGTTCAAGGGCACACTGAACGGCACCGAGATCTGCATCCAGGTCGAGCGCCGCGATATGCATTACCGCCTGTTCCACTGGGGATCGCAAGCTGATGTGATGGTGATGTCGCCACGGGTCGCCAGCCTGCAAGCGCTGATGCCGGTGAAGGCGCCGCCGGATCTGTCCAAGTATCTGCTGTCGCCGATGCCGGGCCTGCTGACCAAGATTGCGGTGCAGGTCGGACAGGACGTCAAGGCGGGTGAGGAACTGGCCGTCATCGAGGCCATGAAGATGGAGAACGTGCTGCGCGCCGATCAGGACGCCAGGGTCGCCAAGATTCTGGCGGTGCCGGGCGACAGCCTGGCGGTGGATCAGTCGATCATTGAGTTCGAGTGATCGCAAACAAAACGGGGCGGTCAAGCCGCCCTTTTGGTCTTACCGAAACCGGTTGCGCCTTGAGTGGCCCGCCGGTTTTTACGTTCTTGCCTTAATTGCTGCCCAACGACCGCCAAAACCGCTGCGTCCAGGAGCTTTTCGACAATTCCGGCCTGATCCCCTGAGCCAGGAAATGTGCGACGTAACGCTTATCCCCCTCCATAATGTGCTTGGTAAGCCAGCCCTTAAGGAAGAAAGCCAGCTCAAAACCAATGGCGCCCTTACCCTTCTCCAGCTTTGAATGCAAATCCGCCAACTGCGCGATGAGCTTTTCATGTTCTTCCTTGTGCCGTTCGTAATCGGGATAGTGGAGGATGCGCATCAGACTCTCTTCAACGGCGAAATGCACCCGGGTATATTCATCCAGCCGGTCAACGATCCCTTTAGTGACTTCGAGGGTGCGCCCCTGCTGAATCGCCTCATGAATCTCGTTCAGCAAATCCACCAGCACCCGGTGCTGGGCATCGATTTCCTCAATGCCGACGCTGATTTCGTTAGACCATTCGATGAATTTGCTCATGGCTACCCATCCGTTCTCACTGTTTTATATTGAAAAAACGGCCACCGTTCGCACGGCAGCCGTTCCTGGTTGCTAACTGACCGGGTTGATAATAGCGAAGCTATTTGACCAGGCGCGCCTTGACGTAGGTGCCTGGCGCATCCTCAATCACCGGCAATTTGCCGGTGCCCGGCACGCGGGCCGGCACCTTCTCGCCGGAGAGCTTGCTCAGCCACTTCGCCCAATCCGGCCACCAGGAACCGTCGGTCTGCTTGGCTTCCTTGAGCCATTCATCCGGGTCGGTGGGGTGCTTGGGATTAGTCCAGAAGAAATACTTATTGGCTGCCGGCGGATTGATCGGGCCGGCGATGTGGCCGGAGCCGCTCAGCACGAACTTCACCGGGCCGGTAAACAGCAGGCTGCCGCTGTAGGTGGAGGTCCACGGCGCGATATGATCTTCAATCGCCGACAGGAAATAGGCCGGCACCTTGACCTTGCTCAGATCAATCGGCGTACCCAGCAGAGTAATGCCGCCCGGATCCTTCAGGCGGTTGTGCTGGTACAGGTTGCGCAGATAGAAACTGTGCATCTTGGCCGGCATCCGGGTGGAGTCCGAGTTCCAGTACAGCAGATCGAAGGGGAACGGATCCTTGCCGAGCAGGTAGTTGCTGATGAAGAACGACCAGATCAGGTCATTGGCGCGCAACATACTGAAGGTGGTCGCCATCTCGCTGCCGTCGAGATAGCCCTTGAGTTCCATGCGCTTTTCCAGCGAGGCGATCTGTTCTTCCTCGATGAAGACTTCCAGCTCGCCGGGCTGGGCGAAATTCAGCATGGTGGTCAGATGAGTGCCGGCAGTGATGCGCGGAGTGCCGTGAGCCGCCAGATAGGCGTTGGTGACGGATAGCAGAGTGCCGCCCAGACAGTAGCCCAGCGCATTGACCTCAGTCTCGCCGGTCGCTTGCTCGATAGCGTCCAGCGCCGCCAGCGGGCCATCCTTCAGATAGTCGTCGAAGGCCTTTTCGGCCATCTTCTCATCCGGGTTGACCCAGGACATCAGGAACACGGTGAAGCCCTGATCCACGCACCACTTGATCAGCGAGTTCTTGGGCCGCAGATCCATGATGTAGAACTTGTTGATCCACGGGGGGAAGATCAGCAGCGGCTTCTTGTAAACATCCGGGGTGCTGGGATCATATTGCAGCAGCTGCATCATCTCGTTCTGGTAGATGACCTTGCCCGGCGTGGTGGCGACGTTCTTGCCCAGTTCAAAGGCGTCGAGGTCGGTCATCCGCATGCTGAGCTTGCCCTTGCCGCGTTCGAGATCGCCCAGCATGTTCTTCAGGCCATTGATCAGGTTCTGGCCGCCGGACTCGATGGTGGCGCGCACCACTTCCGGGTTGGTCAGCGCGAAGTTGCTGGGCGACAGCGCATCCACGAACTGACGAGTGTAAAATTGCAGCTTCTTCTTGGTCTTGTCGTCGAAACCTTCGACATTGGCGACCATGTCCTGAATCCAGCCCGCCGTCAGCAGATAGGACTGCTTGATGTAGGAAAACAGCACATTGTCCTGCCAGTCGTCGTGCTTGAAACGCTTGTCGCCCTTCGCTTCACGCACTACCGACTCCATCGGCTGGCCAAACATGGCGGGCAGAGTCTTCTGCCACAGTTCCATGTAGTTCTTCCATAGATCCATCTGGGCCTGCGCCAGCTTCGCCGGGTCCGCCATGATCTTCTGGGTCATCTCCATGAAGGTCTTGCCCAGCGCCATGGTGTCCTTCATGTCATGCGCGCCGTCGGTGGACTGACGGCTCAGGAAATCCTTGACGATGACCTGACTTTTTTCGGCAATGTGGGAGAAAAGCTGCGCCATCTCCGCCGGATCCGGCATCTTGATTTCCGGCAGTTTCAATTCAGGGTTTTTTTGCTCAGCCATGCCTCATTCCTCGCGTCATTATGGTGGTTAGCGGGTACCCGCTTCATTGTAGCTCATGGCGCATCCCCAGCGTCAGCAGCGGGAGCGCCAAAAAAAACAAGCGGACAGGCCACCACGGAAAATCCGCGCGGCCTGTCCGCTGCTTAAACGGGCTTGCGAACCCGCCGCCTTACTTGGCGACCAGCGACTTGAGTTCTTGCAGGCTCTCGGTGACGCGCTTGTTGATGATGGCAAATGCTTCGGTGTTGGACTTGCTGACCATCTCGGCCAGTTCGCGTGCGTTGGCCAGCGCCTGCTCAAACGCCTTGCGGGCCAGCTCGGCCTGCTTGGCGGTCA
>DEHY01000173.1 GCA_002352185.1 Competibacteraceae bacterium UBA2788 | reverse complement strand
ATGTTGTCGCCGAGAATCAGGCAGGCCGGATCGCCGCCGATGAACGGCTCGCCGATCAAAAATGCCTGCGCCAGCCCGTCGGGACTCGGCTGCACGGCATACTGAAAATTCACGCCCCACCGGCTGCCGTCGCCCAGCAGCGTGGCATAGGCGTCCTGGTCGCGGGGCGTGGTGATGATGAGAATGTCCCGAATGCCCGCCAGCAGCAGCGTGGCGACCGGGTAATAAATCATCGGCTTGTCGTAAACCGGCATGAGCTGCTTGCTGACCGAAACCGTCAGTGGGTGCAGCCGGGTGCCGGAACCGCCGGCAAGAATGATGCCTTTGTATGCCATGGTCTGCGACTCCAATTCCAGCCCCGTTTTATCGTTCAAACCGCTGGCTTAGCCTCGGCGTCAGGCTCTGGCGCCACCGCCGGGCTTGGCTCCACTGCCCCGGATGCAACTTCGGCAGTCGCTCCTTCCGTCGCGGGAAGAAGGGCGGAGGCTGCTTGAGCGGTTGCCGCCGTTTCCGCCTCGGCCCCGGCCTCCGCTTCGAGCGCAACCGCAATCGTTGCTTCCAGCGGCGGCGCCGTGGCAACGACTTCCTCCATCGCAGGTATGGCGCTCCCGTCAGCCGCACCGGAATCCGGTGAGGGCGACGCCTCGGCAGGTTCGATGCGCGCCGGTTCCAACGGCGGCTCGCCGGCTACAAAATCCGCGTCCGGCGGCGCAACTGCCGGTGAGTCTTCCTGAGTGGTTTCCAGGTCGGCGATTGCCGGTGGATCGACGACGGCGACCGTCACTTCCGGTTCGGAAAACCCGGTTTCATTGACTGCAACCGGTTCGAGCGGCGGAGCGGCAGATTCAATCGGGGTGGATTCAGCGGATTCAGCGACCCGCGTGGATGCTGGTGCCGTGAGAGCGGCCAACGCCGGTTCCGCCTCGGCGACAGGATATTCCAGCAGCGACGGCGGTGGCGGCGTCAGTTCCTGCGTCAGAGGCGGCGCGGCATGCTCGGTGGCGGCTCTTGCCGCAGCCAGCATTTCCCGGGGCAGGCGTGGGCGACCGCTGCGAATCCGCCGTTGCGCCAGAGGCGCAGCCAGGGATCCGGTGACGGAAACGGGGACTGCGGAGACGACGGGCGCATCGGTTCCACCAGACGGCTGAACCTGATCACGGACTGCCGGCTCCTCTTCGATCTCATCACCGGATTCCGGGCGCGCCGACTCCATCTCGGTCGAAACTGGCGCTTCTCCCCGCCGCCGCCGCCGCCCACCCCGCCGTCCGCGCCGTCCGCGCGGTTCGGAACTGTCATCTTCGGTCTCGGCGGTAGCGACGACGACTCCCAGAGTTTCTTCAACCGGAGCAATGACCGGTTCGATCACCGGCTTGGGTTCAGGCCCAGCAGCATCTTTGATCGGCGGAATCGGCGCGGCAGCGGTGATTTTAGCGGTCGGCGTTTCTGCCGCAGGTTCCAGATCAGGCCGTCGCCCAGACCGGTCGCGACGATGCCGGTCTGGTTTAGGCGGTCGCGTTCCTGTTGCAGCGGGTCGCTCGTCCCTGGCCTGCTGCTGTGACGGTTGTCCGAACAGGTTGCCCCATAGCCAACTGAAGAAGCTGGGATTGACTTCGGGTTTGGGGGTTGGCGGCGGCGGATTGGGCGCCGGACTGGACGGCGCAACACCCTTGACCACCGGTTCCTCATCGGCGCCTCGCACCGTGCCGGTTTTGGTCTCAATCTGTTCCTCGTAGTCCTCAGCCAGCGTATAGGAACGCAGCTGGTCTTCCGACAGTTCGTCTACTCGTAGCCGACTCAGCTTGAAGTGCGGCGTATCCAGCGATTCATTCGGGATCAGCAGAACGCCGACCCGATGGCGCTGTTCGATAACGCGGATCGCCTCACGCTTCTCGTTGAGCAGGAAGGTGGCGACCTTGACCGGCAACTGCACCACGACCCGGCCGGTCTTGTCTTTCATCGCTTCTTCCTGGATCAGCCGTAATACGCTCAGCGCCAGAGATTCGATGTTGCGGATGGTGCCCTGACCGTTGCAGCGCGGGCAGATGACGTGGCTGGCTTCGTCCAGCGACGGGCTGAGCCGTTGCCGCGACATTTCCAGCAGGCCAAAGCGGGAGATCCGACCCACCTGAACCCGGGCGCGATCCATTTTCAGCGCCTCGCGCAGCCGGGTTTCGACTTCGCGCTGATTGCGGGCGGCGTTCATGTCGATGAAGTCAATGACCACCAGCCCGCCCAGATCGCGCAAACGCAACTGTCGAGCCACCTCGTCGGCGGCTTCCAGGTTGGTGGTCAGCGCCGTTTCCTCAATGTCGCTGCCCTTGGTGGATCGGGCCGAGTTGATGTCGATGGAAACCAGCGCCTCGGTGTAATCAATGACGATGCCGCCACCGGAGGGCAAGCTGACCTCGCGCTGGTAGGCGGTTTCGATCTGGGACTCGATCTGGAAGCGGGTGAACAGCGGGATGTTGTCCTGATACAGCTTGAGCTTGTTCAGGTTGTGCGGCATCACCTGCTGCATGAAATCCTGCGCCTGACGGTGAACGGCGGGATTGTCCACCAGGATTTCGCCGATGTCGGCGCGCAGATAATCACGCAGGGCGCGGATGATGATGTTGCTCTCCTGATAGATCAGGAAGGGCGCTTTCTTCTGGGGCGCGGCGGTTTCAATGGCTTTCCACAGGTTCAGCAGGTAGTCCATGTCCCACTGCAATTCCTCCTGCGAGCGGCCTACTCCGGCGGTGCGCACGATCAGACCCATGCCATCGGGAATATCGAGGCTGCTCATCACTTCGCGGATTTCCTGGCGATCTTCACCCTCGATCCGCCGCGAGACGCCGCCGGCGCGCGGATTATTGGGCATGAGCACCAGGTAGCGCCCGGCCAGGCTGATGAACGTGGTGAGCGCCGCGCCCTTGTTGCCGCGCTCCTCCTTTTCCACCTGCACCATGATCTCCTGGCCTTCGCGGATCGCCTCGCGGATGCTGGGGCGACCGCCCTCGGCGGCATGGGGATCAAAGTAGCTGCGGTTGATTTCCTTGAACGGCAGGAAACCATGCCGTTCGGAACCGTATTCCACGAACGCCGCTTCCAGACCCGGTTCGATCCGGGTAATGCGGCCTTTGTAAATATTGGATTTTTTCTGCTCCCGCGATGGGGTTTCGATATCGAGGTCGTAGAGCCTCTGGCCGTCTACGAGAGCCACACGCAACTCTTCCTGCTGAGTTGCATTAATCAGCATGCGTTTCATAATGAAATTCCCTGCGCTCGACCATCACCGACGGTGACACAGTGGTTGTCGCCGAGACGGCGCCAAAATGGGAAATGGCCCGGAGGACGGAAGATCCAGAACATCGGGCGGAACCACCCAAAATACGCCACGGAAAGCGTGACCAGTCGGCTGGGAGCGCGGTCAAGAGCCGCTCAAGGAAGGTAGGGGTCGAGCAGCGGACAAACCCGTTGAACCAACCCCGCCCGCCGATGCGCTGGCGTGCGGGTACGAAAACCGATATGGTGTATTGATTCAGTTTCGCCTGCCTCTTGGGCCAATCGGCGACAACGCCCGCAACTATAACAGTCTGACCGACATGCTTCAAACAATGCCCGATTCCATTGCTTCCGGCGGAGTGCGCTATCTGGAAATCGCATCCCGCTACGCCGGCCAGCGCCTTGACAATTTTCTGCTGCGCGAACTCAAGGGCGCGCCCAAGAGCCTGATTTATCGGATTGTGCGCAAGGGCGAGGTGCGGCTGAATGGGGGGCGGGTTCAGCCGGATCGCCGGTTGCAAACCGGTGATGTGCTGCGCATTCCGCCGGTGCGGCTGACTGAGCGAGCAGAGCAACCCTTCCGGCCATCGCCGGGGTTGGCGGAACAGTTGCGGACGGCGGTGCTGTATGAGGATCGCGAGGTGCTGATCCTGAATAAGCCTGCCGGACTGGCGGTGCATAAGGGGAGCGGCGTTGACCATGGCGTGATTGAAGCGCTGCGGGCGCTGCGCCCGGATGAGGCGTTTCTGGAACTGGCGCACCGGCTGGACCGGGACACCAGCGGTTGTCTGGCGCTGGCGAAGACTGCGGCAGCGCTGCGGCTGATTCAGGACGCCTTCCGCGCCGGACACGTCGAAAAACGCTATCTGGCGCTGGTGCGCGGCTACTGGAACCACGGGCCGTGCGAGGTGAACCTGCCGTTGCGGCGCAATCTGTTGCGCGGCGGCGAGCGCATGGTGGAAGTCATGGACGACGGCAAACCCGCCCAGACCCGTTTCAGCCCGGTCAGTCTGTTCAAACCCGCTTCGCTGCTGGAGGTGCGGATTGCCACTGGCCGCACCCATCAGATTCGCGTCCATGCGGCTCATCTGGAGCATCCGCTGGCCGGCGATGACAAATATGGCGATGCCGGATTTAATCGGATGATGGCGGAACAGTGCGGCCTGCGCCGACTGTTTCTGCACGCGCACAGCCTGAGCCTGCCGCTGGGCGGGCGGGACCTCGCGGTCAGCGCGCCGCTGGATGCCGAATTGAAAGCCGTGCTGGATCACCTGCAACCGGCGGGTCGCCGCCGGGATTGAGCGAGATGACGACGATGACTGAACCGAATGCAAATCCGAACCCGAAGCTGCCCGACGACGAGCGTTGGGCGCGCGATGTGCTGGGCAAGCTGGCGCTGGCGGCTGTGACCGAACAGAGACGGGCGCGCCGCTGGGGGATCTTTTTCAAGCTGCTGTTCTTCGCCTATCTGGTGACGTTACTGGCGCTGGCCTGGCCGGATAGCCTCGGGACCACCACCGCCAGCGCCAAGAAACACACTGCGCTGGTCCGGGTTGACGGGTTGATTTCCAGCAGCACCGAGGCCAGCGCCAGGAACGTGATCGAGGCGCTGCGCAAGGCGTTCAAGGATGACAAAACGGTCGGGGTGATCGTGGAGATCAACAGTCCCGGCGGCAGTCCGGTGCAGGCCGGTGAGATCTATGACGAGATTCAGCGCCTGCGCCAGCAGTATCCGAAGATGCCGGTACACGCGGTGACGAGTGATGTGTGCGCTTCGGGCGGGTATTACATCGCGGCGGCGGCGCAGAACATTTACGCCAACAAGGCCAGCATCGTCGGTTCCATCGGAGTGCGGATGGACAGTTTCGGCTTTACCGACGCCATCGCCAAATTGGGTGTCGAACGGCGAGCCTACACCGCAGGGAGCAACAAGGATTTCCTCGATCCGTTCAAGCCGGTGAATCCAGCAGAAGTTCAACACCTGCAAGGGATGCTGGATGCGATTCACCAGCAATTCATTACTGCGGTCAAACAGGGGCGGGGCGAGCGGCTGAAAGATAACCCGGATCTGTTCAGCGGCTTGATGTGGACCGGCGAGCAAGGCATCGGCCTGGGACTGGTGGATGCGCTGGGCAGCACCCGTTATGTGGCCGAGGAAGTCATCGGTGAGAAAACCGTGCTGGATTACACCAAGCGCACCCGGTGGGTGGATCGCCTGTTCGATGGCGCAGAAGCCAGCGTGGACGCGGCGCTGATGAAGGCGCTGGGGCTGGAGGGAACGGTGCAGTGGCGATAGCGGGAAGGGAACAGGACTCGCCCAGGAATCCTGCCGCAGTAACGATGCTCCGTGATGCCGGCGACCACCTTCAAGCAGCCGCTGGCAACGCAGCCCGCAGCTTCTTCATGGCGTTGGTTTCCAACTGGCGGATGCGCTCGGCGGACACCTGGTATTCGGCGGCCAAATCGTGCAGGGTCGGTTTGTCATCGCTTAACCAGCGGCGTTGCACGATGGCGCGACTGCGCGGGTCGAGCTGCTTCAGCGCCTCGCTCAGTCGGCTGGTGGTCTGTATTTCCCAGTCATCCCGTTCCAAAACGTGCGCGGGATCGGCCTGGTCGTCGCGCAGATAGGCCGCTGGCGCGTAGTAGCTGTCCTGCTCGTCGTCACCGTCGGTTTCCGGCGTGGGATCGAATGAGACATCATGACCGCTCAACCGCGATTCCATTTCCAGCACATTATCTGGACTGACGCCCAGTTCACGGGCGACGGTGTTGACTTCTTCGTGGTTCAGCCAGCCCAGCCGTTTCTTGGCGCCACGCAGCTTGAAAAACAGTTTGCGCTGCGCCTTGGTGGTAGCGACCTTGACGATTCGCCAGTTGCGCAGGATGAATTCATGAATTTCCGCACGGATCCAATGCACCGCGAACGACACCAGCCTTACCCCGTAAGCGGGATCAAAGCGCTTGACGGCTTTCATCAGGCCCACATTGCCTTCCTGAATCAGATCGCCCAGCGGCAGGCCGTAACCGACATAGCCCCGGGCGATATGCGCCACGAAGCGCAGGTGGGCCATGATCAATCGTTGCGCCGCTGCCAGATCGTTATGCGAGCGTAACCGACAGGCCAACTCCTGTTCTTCCTCGGCGCTCAGCATCGGCATTTGGCTGACGGCCTGGATGTAGCCTTCCAGACTGTCGAACGGAACCGGCAAACTCTGCATTCGAGGAATCAGCGCAGTTGTCGTCATGGTCATCCACTCTCCTTTTATCTTAATTTCACATCAACCATTTTAGCACTCTGCGCGTATGAGTGCCAAATCCGGCTGGAGGTTCCGTTCGACCGTGGATTAATCGCCGGCATCCCCGTCCAGCAGCGCGGCGACGAACTCGGCAGCGTCGAACAGCCGTAAATCTTCGATACTCTCGCCGACGCCGATAAAACGAATCGGCAGGCCCAGCCGCCGGGCGATGGCGAACACAATGCCGCCCTTGGCGGTGCCATCAAGTTTGCTCAGAATCAGACCGGTCACGCCGACGGCCTCATGAAACTGCACCGCCTGGTTCAGGGCGTTCTGGCCGGTGCTGGCGTCCACGACCAGCAGCACTTCATGCGGAGCGGCAGCGTCAGCTTTGCCCATCACCCGTTTGATCTTCTTTAACTCCTCCATCAGGTTCGACTGGGTGTGCAGTCGTCCGGCGGTATCGGCGATCACGACATCCACCTGTCGCGCCCGGGCGGACTGAATGGCGTCATAAATGACCGAGGCGGAATCAGCGCCGCTGTGCTGGGCGATGACGGCGATCCGGTTGCGCTCACCCCAGACCTGCAATTGTTCGACGGCGGCGGCGCGGAAGGTGTCGCCGGCGGCCAATAGCACTGAATGCCCGTCGTTCTGTAATTTTTTAGCCAGCTTGCCGATGGTGGTGGTTTTGCCGGCGCCATTGACCCCGACCATCAGCATGACATAAGGCCGGGATTCGCTGGGTTGCCAGGGCTGCTGGCAGGGGGCGAGAATGGCGAGCAGCTCTTCGTTCAGCGCCTGGAGCAGCGTCGGCACATCATGCAACAACTGGCGCGATAGCCGCTCGGTAAGCCGCTGGATCAGATGCTGCGTCACCTCCACGCCCACATCGGCCAGCAACAGGCGGTTTTCCAGTTCCTCCAGCACCTCATCGCCCAGCTTCCTGCCGGCAAACAACCCGGCCAGCCCGCTGACCAGATTCTGACGGGTGCGTCGCAGCCGGTCGCGTAACCGGGCAAAGCGCTCCGGCTGGGGTTCAGCGGCTTCGGGGGTTGCCTCAGTCGCACGATCCTTGCGGAACGGGAAATGAATGGGCCGGTTCAGAACCTCGAACAGGCTGGGTTTCTTGCGCTCGGCGACTTCAGCAACGAATGGCGAGGGAGCAGGGTTTAGCTTGGGATCGGTCATGAGTAAATGTGATTTCTCTATTGGCCAGCGCTGCTGCTAACGGCGGGCCTGACCGGTCGCGACCGTGTCGGCCAACGCCAGCGTCCGGTCGGCGGCGCCCCTCTGCACCAGGCGATCCACGGTTCCCGCCGGCAGCCAGACCATGGTTCCCGCCGGCAGCGCCATCCTTCCGTTTTGCGCCGGAGCATTCCAGGCTTTATTCAGGCTGGTTAGTTCCCACAGGTTCACTTCATAGTAACTCGCCAGTATTGGGGCGGCCACGACCTGCCGCAACCGCACCCGATCCAGATTCAACGGCGGTTCGTAGTTGACGCCTTCCGGGAAAAAGCGCTGGGGATTGCGTGCGATCTCCCGCGCCGCCAGAAATTCGGTGTAGAAATTGCGCGAAGCGAAGCCAAAAGCCGTCCCGGAATAATTGCGCACGATGCCGACCATATCATTGCCGAACGTCTGCTGGGCGCGCTTCATGCCGCCCACGCCGTGATTGTAGGACGTCACCGCCAGCGGCCAACTGCCCAGGCGGTCATGAGCGTTGCCCAGATAGCGAGCCGCGCCTTGCGCCGACGCCACCGGATCGCGCCGCTCATCCACCGCCGCATTCACGATCATGAGCCGTCGTGCGGTATCAGGCATGAATTGCCACATGCCCACTGCGCCGACCGACGACGCGGCATGATTCTGGAAGGATGATTCGACATGCGGCAAATAGGCCAGATCTTCGGGCAGGCCCGCTTCGCGGAAGACGCCCCGGAACGCAGCGTCGTAGCGACCGCTGATTTCCAGCCCCCGCTTGAAGCGCTCGCGCATGCCGCGCTGGCTGCGCAGCCGATTGCCGGCCTCAGTCATGGCTCTGGAACCGCCGCTGCTGGACTGGATTCGAGCGGCCAGCGCCTGCTCGGCGGGCGTCAGCGGGGCGTTGGCCGCTACCTTGAATTCCAGTTGTTGCAGATTGTCCTTCAAAGCCTCCAGCCGCCCTTTGACAAAGGCCTGCTGCTCAGGGGTTTGGCTTTCGCCGACGGGGCCGGGCAAAGTCAGCACCGTGTAAACCAAGTCGAGGTGGCGGGTATCATGCAGTGCGACCTGGTGGCGGCCCCAAACCGCATAAACATTGCGCCAGAACGCGATTTGAGGCTGCAATTCGGGCGGTGCCGGGAATACCGCGTCATCGGACAGCGCCGTGGGGATATTAGCCTTTGGCGGCGTGGGCTGATTCGCGCAGGCCGTGAGTACCAGCATCGTCAGAAGGGTTGTAAATCTACGCAGTCTTGAACGCATCGAGGGTTTCTCCCTGGAGGAACGGGTTGGTTTGGTTTGGTTTGGAATGAGTAGGGTGATGCAAGCAGCCTAAAATCCGCTTTATCGGGCTAAAACACCCGAAAAACTCAAGGCCCAGCGGCCATCGCTGTCGGGCGGCCCCAGTAGACTCATCGCTTGGCGCAGCGGCTGATTGCCAGCGTCGCGAACCGCTGCCTGACCGTTAAATCGGTAGCGACCATCGAGCGCCAAATGCAGGACGCCATCCAGCGCCAGCGGCCCATCATTGTCTTTGATCGTGCCTTGAACGCCTTCCGGCTGGGCCGACGTCAATTGCACCGTGAAATCACCGAGGCTCAGCGCTTGGCCCAGCGTGGCGCGCACATCCCGCAGGTAAACGACGCCCTGCGCAGCGACCGGCAGACCCGCCGCATTCAAGGATAGATCCCGGAGGCTGATTTCCACCCCTCCTTGCAACGGCAATTTTGGCTGTCCCGCCAAGGCGCTCAGTTTAGCGAGCGGCAGATGTCCGCTTAAATCCCGCAAGCGTAACCGGCGATCCAGGCTGATGGCGGCGTAGGTAGCGAGTTTCAGATCAGAGTCATCCGCATCCAGCCTGAACCTCAGCTCGCCGGTCAGCAGCGCCCACTGTTGCCAGCGCCACTCCAGGCGATTGATTCGTGCGCCGCGCCAGCGCACTCCCTGCGCCGAACCTGCGATGGCCCGCCCTTCGACCTGTTGTGCGCTGAAGCCGGGCAGGCGGGCGCTGAGTGCCTCTGTCAACAGCGTAGCCGGCGCCAGCAGCAACAGCGACGACAAAAACGCCAGCAATCCCAACAAACTGTAGCTCAAGGCGCGCTTCACGGACGGGCGCCTTGCAGGATGGCGCGGGCATTCACCCGTCCGGCGGCTGGGGTGCGATCCACACTGAGGTTGACGATGGTGAGGCGATGATTACGCTCCAGCGCGCCTAGCCACGCGATGAACGGGTCAAATTCGACTGCATCCAGTTGGGCGCTGAGCTTGTCGTCGCCCTGCGGCGCGACCCGTTTCAATGCGCTGCCCAAACCCGCCGCCCGGGCGGTTTGATCGACCAGAGTCAACAGGGAACGGCCATCGCCGGCGGGGCGGGTGCTGTTGGCGTGTTCAAGGCGCTTGATCTCCGCAGCGGCTTGCCGCATCCACATCAATTCGGCGCGCTGCTCGGCGACACTGTGCCGGAGCCGGCGACTGTTCGCCTGGAACGGTTGCCAGACCAATGCGTAGAATAACAAGGCCACGGTCAATGCGGCGCCGCCCGCGACCAGCAGGCGCTCGCGGGCGCTCAGGCTGTCCCACCAGGTTTTCACGACGGCGTCCTTTTCAGGATGACTTTGCTGTCCATCCGGCCTTCCCGCTGCGTGGTGCGCATCTCGACTTGCAGCCCGGTCTGCTGATTAAGCCGCTGCTGGAGTTGATCCAGCACTGCCGGGCTGCCGCCTTCCAGATCCAGATCCAGTTGTCCGTCACGATAGTTGAAACCCCGCAGCGTTACTCCGGGGAAATCCGCCAGCGGTTGCCCTCCCCGCTGGAGTAGATCGAAGAGCGTACCGCCACGGGAACCGCTCGGGCGCAGTTCCCGCAGCCGGGTTTCCAACTGCACTTTGGGATTGACGATCCGGGTGGCGCCGGGCACGGCATCCTTAAACACCTGTTCCATTCCGGTCCGCAGCGTCGCCAGTTCCCGTTGCAAACTCCAGTATTCATGCACCTGAGCGATCCCTTGCGCCAGCAGCCATAATCCCGCCAGCACCGCCGCTGCCCGCCAGCGCCGCAGCCGGCGACCCCAATGCGCCTGCCGACTGTAGGGGCCTTGCAGCAGGCTCAGCGTATACATCGGCTGGTAGCCGGTTGCAAACAGCCGGAGCGATTCGGGCAGGGTGTCCTCAACCGTCCATTCCAGACCGGACGCAGCCAGTTCCGGCGGCGGGCCACCCCAGACGCGCAGCCGTTGCGGCCTGGCGTCGCCAGCTTCAGCCAGAGCCTGTTCCAGCACCAGTTCCAGCACATCCCGTTCGGCGGCGAAGCCTTCCCAGCGACCGATGCGCACCACNNACCGCAACCGGCAGCCGGTCGCCATCGGGCGCAACGCCCAGCGCGAAGTGCAGGGTCTCGATATCATCGGCCACCTGGTCTTCCAAGGCATACGGCACCGCCCGCGCCCAGGTGGATCGCTTGCGGCTCGGCAGAGGAACCCGGTGCAAGGCCAGCCGTTCACCGGGCGCGATCAACAGCAATCGGGCGCCGGCGTGGTGATGGGCCAGTTCGGTGAGCGTACCGTGTTGAACCGTCCCGTCGGCAAGCAGCCATTCGGCCTGGTCGGGGGTATGAAAGCGGAAAAAGGCGGGAAAGGCAGGCAAAGGGGTTTCAATCCTGTCGGGCTATGCGTTGATTTTCAGGTGGTGGATGCTCTCCAGCGACTCAGCCAGCGCCACGGGCCAACCTGGGCAAATCGCCTTCCAGCCCCATGGCCCGCCGGGCGATGAGATTTTTGAGCGGCCCGGCGGCGTCAGTCAGGCTCATGCCGAGGTTTCGCAACCACTGCACCGGCGGCAGCGAAGCGCCAAACAGCCGCTTGAAGCCGTCCATCACCCCCATCATCAGCAGGTTATCGCCCTTGCGCCAGCGTTCATACCGGCGCAGCACCCTGAGCGAACCGATGTCATGGCCGGTCGCGATAGCTTCCAGCAACACCTCGGCCAGCGTCGCCGCGTCCAGCAGCCCCAGATTCACCCCTTGTCCGGCCAGCGGATGCACGACATGGGCGGCGTCGCCAATCAGGGCGATGCCCGGCCTGACATAGGCATGAGCATGTTGCAACCGCAGAGGGAACGCCGCCCGAGATCCAACGTCAACGATAGCGCCGAGTCGCCCGTCGAACGTCGCCGCCAGCGCGTCGGCGAATGCCGCATCGTCCAGCGCCAGCAGCGCATCGGCCTGTTCCGGTGCAGTGGCCCAAACGATGGAGCAACGCCCGTCATGCAGCGGTAGAAACGCCAGCGGCCCGGTCGGCAGGAAGCGTTGCCAGGCGGTTTCCTGATGCGGTTTAGCGCTGCGCACATTGGCGACCACCGCGCTCTGATCGTACTTCCAGCCGCCCGTATTGATGCCGGCCCAGTGCCGGACCTTGGATTGCGCCCCGTCCGCGCCGACCAGAAGCCGGGTCGTGAAGGCGCGCTCGTCGTTGAGTTGCACCCGCCAGCGGTCGTTATCCAGCGCTTGAATCGCTTCCAGCGCAGCCGGACAGAGCAGATCCACTGCGGGCAATTGCCGCGCCCGTTCCAGCAGCGCGTGTTGAATCACCCGGTTTTCGATGATCCAGCCCAGCAACGGCTCGCCAATCGCAGCGCTGTCAAAATGGATCTGGCCGAAGCCGCCTGCGTCCCATACCCGCATNNATGCGTTCCAGCGGCAAGCCTTCCAGCAGGGCAATTTTCAAATCGCTCTGACCCAGCGCGCAGGCCAGCGCTGAGCCAACCATGCCGCCGCCCGCAATAATGAGATCGTAATCGGTGTTATTGGTGTGCATCGGCTTTCCTCTCCCACACTGCCGGCCCCTCTCCCAAACGGCGAGGGAACTCTGGATTCACGCCGTCAGCGCCAAGCCCCGCGCCAGTTTTGGCAAACGGCCGTCCAACCCCATGCTCTGACGGGCGAATTGCCGCTTGAGCGGCGGACAAAGATCGAAGGCCAGCAGCCCCAGATTACGGGCGGCGCGCACCGGCCACAGCGGGTTGGCGAACAGCCGGGTCAGCGCGTCCGTAAAGGCAAGGGTCTGGCGCTGATCCCAGCGCCGCCAGTCCGCATAACGGTTCAGCACTCGCAGATCGCCCATATCCTCGCCTGAGCGCCGCGCCTCCGTAATCACCTCCGCCAGCGCCGCCACATCGCGGATGCCGAGGTTGAAACCCTGGCCGGCGATAGGATGCAGGGTGTGCGCGGCATTGCCAATCACCGCCACGCGGGCGCGGGCATGTTCGCGGGCTTTCAGCAGAAACAGCGGATACGCCTGCCGTCGGCCTGCCCGCAACAATGGCCCCAATCGATCACCGAAGCGCTCCTGCACCAAACGGAGAAAACCGGCATCGTCCAGCGCCATGACCGCCGACACGTCGGGATCGTTCACGGTGCAGACCACTGCGCAGCGCTGTTCGCTCATCGGCAGCAAAGCGATAGGGCCGGCATCGGTGAAACGCTCGTAGGCGACGTTTTCATGCGGTAGGGTGGGCGTGATATTGGCGATCACCGCGTGTTGCCCATACTCCCAGCGCACGGCGGCGATGCCGAGTTGTTCCCGCACCGGCGAATTGGCCCCGTCAGCGGCGACCAGCAGTTTGGCGCGCAGTTCAACGGTTCGATCCTCACCCAAATGGACGGTGGCGCACGCGGCTTCCGGTGCAAGCGCGATCCGTTCCAACCGGGCGGGACACAGCAGTTCGACGCCGCTCAACATTGGCAATTGCGCCAGCAGCGCGGCGCCGATCAGACGCGCTTCGGCCACATAACCCAGCGCGTCCACCCCTTCGTCGCGGCTGTCGAGATGAGCAAAACCGATGCCGCCGCGCTCGGAAATGTGGATCTGCCGGATCGGGGTAGCGGTCAGCGCCAGCGCGTCCCACAGTCCCAGCGTCTGGAAAATGCGCCGGGAGCCTTGTGCCAGGGCGATGCTGCGGTCGTCATAACCGGGATGCTCGCTGACATTGAACGGCGCGGCTTCGACCAGGCCAATGCGTAAATCCTGACCGGCCAGCGCGCAGGCCAGGCTGGCGCCAACCATGCCGCCGCCGATAATCAACACATCGTAATCACTTTGCATCATATTCCCCGGCCTTCCCGCATCAGCGCCTCGATGTCAGCGATTTCCTTGGGCGCGGCGGAGGTCAGCACTTCGTTGCCGTCGGCAGTCACCAGCACATCATCCTCGATGCGGATGCCGATGCGCCACCAGCGCTCGTCCAGTTCGGTTTCAAGCTGAACCCCAAGCCGCGCCCAGCGTTCATCCACCACTTTGCCGCCGGCGGGAAGGTACAGACCGGGTTCAACGGTAGTGACCATGCCCGGTTCAAACACGCGCCATTCTTCACCGGTTTTATAATCGCCCACGTCATGCACATCCATCCCCAGCCAATGGCCGGTGCGGTGCATATAAAATTGCTTGTGCTGTTCCGTCTTAATCAGGGCGTCCACTTCGCCGCGCAGCAGGCCGAGCGCCGCCAGGCCCTCAGTCAGAGTACGCACCGCCGCGTCGTGCGGTTCGTTGAAATGGCAACCGGGTCGAACTTCGGCAATCGCGGCGTGCTGGGCGGCTAACACCAGTTCGTAGATTGCGCGCTGTTCGCCGGAGAAGCGGCCATTGATCGGAAAGCTGCGGGTAATGTCGGAAGCGTAACCATCCACTTCAGCCCCGGCGTCAATCAGCAGGATATCGCCATCGCGCAGCGCCGCATTGTTTTCGGTGTAATGCAGGATGCAACTGTTGTCGCCGCCGCCAACGATGGATGGATACGCCCAACCCGCGCCATTGCGAAGAAAGGTGTGGAAAATTTCCGCTTCAAGCTCGTACTCCATCATTCCTGGCCGACACGCCTGCATCGCCCGACAATGCGCGGTCGTGGTGATCCGGGCGGCTTCGCGCATCACGGCCACTTCTTCCGGCTCCTTGCGCAAGCGCATGGCGTGAAGCTCCCGATCCAGCGCGATGAACTCGGTAGGCGCATGAACTCCGATGCGCGCCTTGGCGCGGGCCTGATTGATCCACGCCATCACCTGCCGGTCAAACTCCGGGTGGTAGCCGATGGCGTAAAACACCCGCTTGCGGTTTTCCAGCAGCGGCGGCAAGCGCTGGTCAAGTTCGGCCATCGGATGCGCGTTGTCCACCCCATAGCGATCCATGGCGCCCTGAGGTCCGGCGCGGCGACCGTGCCAGATTTCCATCAGCGGATCGCGCTGGCGACAGAACAGCAAAAATTCCTGCTTGCCGCCGGGCGCCAGCACGGCCATCGCTTCCGGCTCCGGGAATCCGGTCAGATAGTAAAAATCGCTGTCCTGGCGGAAGGGATAATGCACATCGCGGTTGCGAGGCGCAGCCGACGCAGCCGGCAGCAGCGCAATGGAGTCTGGCCCCATGCGCTCCATCAGCGCGTGGCGACGGCGGGCAAAAACGGCGGCGGGAATCGTGCGGGCAAGCATCGGCGGCGGTTCCAGAATCAGTGCAAGCGGGAGGAATCAGGGGTGGCGGCGCGGTGCAAGTCGGCATGGATCAGCAGCAGCCCAACCCGCAGATATTCCACCACTTCTGCGTAGGCGGTTTCATCAGCTTCACCGGCTTCGTCGGCGTCAAAACCGACTTGAGCGATCTCGGTCGCGTCGCGCAGGAATTCCTGGCTTTCCTCGGACAACATCCCGTGCTGTTCCACCCGGCCTAATCCCAGCCCCAGCCCATACAGTAAACCGTGGCACCAGGCGCCGAGCGCATCGGCGCGCTGAGTCAGCGGCGCGTCGTCATCCGGCAGCAGCGGGGTTATGGAGCCGTCGGAGTCCTTCATTTGGGCGATGCCGTACTCCAGTAGCTTCGCGAGTACTTCGCGAACCGACATAGGCAGTTCCGCGCCCTCGGTCAGGATCTCGCCGGCATAATGCAACCACTGAGCGCCGCTCAAACTTTCATCGGCGCACAACAGGCCACACAGCAAACCGTGCAGTTCGGCAGGATTCAGCGGGGTAAGCAGGCCGGTCAAACGTTCAAAAAGCGGCGTGTGGGCGGTGGACATGGGCTGAACTCCAGCGCCGGGAGGGGCGCAGCGAGGGATTATCGTAGCATTTGGCGCTCAAACCTCGAAATCGCCGTCAAAATCGCATGACTGAAATTGACCGGGTCGGAATTGCCGCTCTATAGTATTTCCATGAAAAACGATACTTTTTACCAAGACGAACCACTTGCGGTCGAAGCGGATGCATCTGCCCCGATGCCTGATACGGACGTGACCGGCCTGGCCCTCCTCACCGAACGGGTGGAGCAACTGGCGAGTTGGTGCGAGCGGCTGCTGCGGGAAAACCAGGCGTTACGCGAGCAGCAAGCCACGCTTCAGGTCGAGCGCGATATCCTGCGCGACAAAAACGAGCAGTCACGCGCCCGCATTGATGCCATGATCGTTCGCCTGAAAGGGTTGGGACAAGGTTGATGAACCAGGAAACGCTGAGTATGGCCGTTCAGTTGGCAGGTTGCGAATACCGTTTCGCCTGCCAGCCCTCCGAGCGGGAAGAGTTGCTGGATGCGGCCCGCTATCTTGACCTGAAAATGCGGGAGATTCGGGATCACGGCGGCAAAACGCTCAATGCCCAAGCGCTTGCGGTGATGGCGGCGCTGAATCTCAGTCATGAGTTGCTGCGGCAGCAACGTCAATATGCAGAAGCAGATCGCCTCGTTAAAAATCAGGTGCGGGATTTATTGCAAAAAGTAGACGCTGCTTTAAGCCATGCCACGCCAACCGGCGTATAATTTCCCTGCAAGTTGATTTTTCAGTTCGGGCGTTCTCTGCAGTGTTCGAGTAGTGGGTCGGGTAACCCCTTGATCCTAGTTAATCTTACCCGGGGTGGATGGTTGTCGGCGTAAGTGTGCATGTCCGCCTCGCTGCGGAAAGCCTGATACGCCGCGTTGTTCCCCCACTTGAACCTTACGGTTCAAGGGTAACGACCCGAGACGGCACCGGCGGAGGACGCCCCCTTCCTTGATCAGGCAACGTTCCATGCGTCGCCTTTGCTTTTTATCTCCGCTCGACCATGAATGACGCCCCGCATGACCTGCGCCAGCGGCTGCGCGCCCTGCGCCGCGCTTTGCCTCCCGCCTTGCAACAACAGACTGGGTTGGCGGTCGCGGATCGGCTGGCGGATTGGCCGGGATTCACTGCCGCAGCCCGGATTGCCGGTTACTGGGCGTGTGATGGCGAGCTGGACCCGATGCCGCTGCTGGAACGGGCCTGGGCCGCCCATCAGCAGGTTTATCTGCCGGTGCTGACTGATACCCCGCCGCAATCGCTTCAATTCGCGCCGTACCGGCCCGATACGCCGCTGCGCCGTAATCGCTTCAATATTCCCGAACCGGATGTTCCGCCGCCGCAATGGCTAAAACCGGCGCAACTGGATCTGGTGCTGACGCCACTGGTGGCTTTCGACAGCTTTGGCAACCGGCTGGGCATGGGCGGCGGATTTTACGACCGCAGCTTCGCGTTCCGGCGCGATCCGGTCCGGCGTCACCATCGGCCTTATCTGCTGGGATTGGGCTACGAATTTCAGAAAGTGGCGGCATTGCCCCGCCAACCTTGGGATGTGCCGCTGGACGCAGCGGTTACGGAAACGGCGCTATGGGTGTTTTCTGAAACCGACAGCGCGGGAAAGCGATAAAAAACATGAACTATTGGCTATTAAAATCTGAACCTTCAGCATTCGGAATTACCGATCTGATTGCCGCGCCCAACCCGATCACGCCTTGGGAAGGGGTTCGCAACTATCAGGCGCGCAATTTTCTGCGGGACGGCCTGCAGGTGGGCGATCAGGCCTTCTTCTATCATTCCGGCGCCGCGCCAGCCATTGTCGGGATCGTCGCAGTGGTGCGGGCGGGCTATCCCGATGAGACGGCGTTCGATTCCGCCAGCCCCTATCACGATCCGGCCAGCACGCCGGCCAGCCCACGCTGGTATCGGGTGGATGTCCGACTGATCAGAGTCTTGCAACGACCGATCACCCTGGCCGCATTGAAGCAGCACTCAACGGCGCTGGGCGATTTCACCCTGCTGCGCCGGGGCAACCGGCTGTCGGTGCTGCCGGTGACTGCGGCGCAGTGGGCGTTTATTCTGACGCTGGAAACCCCGCCGGGTTAACTCCGCCCATCCAGAAAGAGCCGATAGGCCGGATTGCTGGTCTCGTCGCAATGGGGATAGCCGAGTTCGCGGATGTAGTGGTCGAACTGGAGCCGTTCCGCCGCTGGAACCTGAATGCCGACCAGCACCCGACCGTAATCGGAGCCGTGATTGCGGTAATGAAACAGGCTGATATTCCAGCCGTGCGCCATGCCGGTCAGGAATTTCAGCAGCGCGCCGGGCCGTTCGGGAAACTGGAACCGGTAGAGGATTTCATCGCGGACGCCCGGCGCATGACCGCCCACCATGTAGCGCACATGCAGTTTAGCCATCTCGTTGTCGCTCATGTCTACCGCCGGGTAGCCCTGCTCGCGCAGCGCATCGAAGATGCGGTTTTTTTCCTCTTCGCCCTCGGTCAATTGTATCCCCGCGAAAACCTGCGCCTGCCGCGTGTCGGCGTAGCGGTAGTTAAACTCGGTAATGGAGCGCTTGCCGATAACCTGACAGAACTTGCGGAAGCTGCCCGGCTGTTCCGGGATCGTCACCGCCAGCAACGCCTCGCGCCGTTCGCCCAGTTCAGCCCGCTCGGCGACATGGCGCAGCCGGTCGAAATTGATGTTGGCGCCACAGTTGATGGCGATCAGGTTTTTGCCGGTGACGCCAGTGCGTTCTACATATTTTTTCAGTCCAGCGACGCCCAGCGCCCCGGCGGGTTCGGCAATGGAGCGGGTGTCGTCGAAAATATCCTTGGTGGCGGCGCAAATCTCGTCGGTGGACACCACGATAACGTCGTCCACCAGTTCCCGCGCCAGCCGGAAGGTCTCTTCACCCACCTGCCGCACCGCAACGCCGTCGGCGAAAATGCCGACTTGATCCAGGATCACCCGGTGGCCCTGTTTGAGCGCTTCATGCATCGAAGCGGCGTCATCCGGTTCCACCCCGATAATCTTGATGTCTGGGCGCAGGAACTTCACATAGACGGCCACTCCGGCGATCAGGCCGCCACCGCCAACCGCAATGAAGATCGCTTCAATCGGATCCGGGTGCTGGCGCAGGATTTCCATGCCGATGGTGCCATTGCCGGCGATCACGTCAGGATCATCATAGGGATGAATGAAGGTCATCCCTTTTTCCGTCTCCAACTGGCGGGCGTGTTGATAGGCTTCATCGTAGGTGTCGCCGAACAGCACGGTTTTTCCGCCCCGGTCGCGCACCGCCTGGACCTTAATCGCCGGGGTGGTGCGCGGCATCACGATAGTGGCTTTCGCACCAAGCCGCTGGGCGGCCAAGGCGACGCCCTGGGCGTGATTGCCCGCTGAGGCGCAGATAATGCCCTTGTCCAAGGCTTCACGCGGTAGATTGGCGATCTTGTTGTAGGCGCCGCGCAGTTTGAAGGAGAACACCGGCTGCAAGTCCTCGCGCTTGAGCCGCACCCGGTTGTTCAACCGCCGCGACAGGCGGTTCATGACCTCCAGCGGCGATTCAATTGCGACATCGTAAACGCGGGCGGTGAGAATTTTTTTGATGTAATCGTGCATGATGGCTTTGCAAAACTGAGGAGGAGAACACCGCCATGTCCAGCGATGAGATGAAAAAGCGCGCCGCCGAGGCGGCTCTGAAGTATGTCGAAGACAATACCGTCGTGGGAATCGGCACCGGAACCACGGTCAACTATTTTATTGAGGCCCTGTCGCGTATCAAGCACCGGATTGAGGGCGCGGTATCGAGTTCTGAGGCAACCACGCAACGGTTAAAGGCGCACCAAATCCCGGTGCTGGATTTGAACGCCGCCGGGCCGTTGCCGTTATATGTGGATGGCGCCGATGAAGCAAATCGGTATTTGCAATTGATCAAAGGTGGAGGCGGGGCGTTGACCCGCGAGAAAATTATCGCTGCCGCCAGTGATCAGTTTGTCTGCATCGCCGATCAAGCCAAATTAGTCGATGTGCTGGGAACATTTCCGCTACCGGTCGAAGTCATTCCCATGGCGCGCAGTCACGTCGGGCGGGAATTGCTCAAACGCGGCGGTCAGCCGGTGCTGCGCGAGAATTTCATCACCGACAACGGCAATCTGATTCTGGATGTCTACAACCTGCAAATTCTGGAGCCGGCCAAGCTGGAGGCGGAATTTAACAGCATCGCCGGAATCGTTACCGTGGGATTGTTCGCACTGCGTCCGGCGGATGTGCTGCTGCTGGGAACCCCCGATGGGGTGCGAGTGATTGGGGTTTGAAGCACTACATGGCAAAACCATCCACTGATGGGAGAAGAGAACGATGACTGAACTACTTGAACGCGCCATAGTGAAAGTGAAAATGCTTTCCGAACACGAGCAGGATACTTTTGCTGCCCTGATTCTTGAGGAAATTGAAGATGAAGCGCGGCGGCAAAAGGCATTTGCCAATTCTCAAGACGCCTTGGCTCGGCTGGCTGCCGAGGCGCTGGCGGAAGATCGGGCAGGTAAAACGCAGCCATTGGATATTGATGCCTTGTGAAGTCGCGTACTACTGAGCAGTTTCGCAAGGCGCTGGCGGGTCTGCCTCATCAAGTGCGGCAGGCTTATCGGCAGTTTCAATGCGATCCGAAACATCCAAATTTGCGCTTCAAACCCGTGCATACGACCCTTCCAGTCTATTCGGCGCGCATCGGCAAAGGTTGTCGTACCCTGGGTCAGAAGGACGAAAAAGGCATCATATGGCTCTGGGTAGGATCACATGCGGACTACGACAAATTGTTGGTAGTCCTGAAATTTGAGTGATTTTATGATAAAACAGGTTAATTTATAAACCCGAAAATACCTCACGATGAACTGTCCAAATTGTTGCTCTAATCATATTGTCAAAAATGGAAGTTTGAGTAATGGAAAATCTAAATTTAAATGCAATGCCTGTGGCAGACAATTTGTAGAAAACCCCAAAAAAAACCCATTTCCGGCAGTATAAAACAACTGATCGATAAACTTCTACTTGAAAAAATCCCTTGAGCAGGTATCGCCCGTGTCATGGGGGTATCGGAACGCGGGCTGCAAGGCCATGTAAATGATAAGTATTCCCAAACACCTCAAGAAGTGAACGTAAAAA
>DEHY01000203.1 GCA_002352185.1 Competibacteraceae bacterium UBA2788 | reverse complement strand
CCTTTCGATGCCGACCGCCAACCCATTGCGGGTGATTCAGATCACCGATCTCCATCTCAAGGTTCAACCAGGCAGCCGCTTGTGGGGCGCGGATGTGGACGCGGGATTGAACGCGGTGCTGGCGCGAATCCAGGAGCGGCATCCCCAGCCTGATTTTATCCTTGCCACCGGCGATCTGGTCGGCGATGAACCGGAAGCGTATCTCCGGCTGCGGCAGACGCTGGAAGCGCTGGGCGCGCCGGTCTACTGCCTGCCGGGCAATCACGATTTTCCTGGAATCATGGGACGAGCGCTGCGCGGCGGATCGGTGCGGATGGAGCGACATTTCGTCGTCGGCCACTGGCAGTTCGTGCTGCTGGATTCCAGCTTTCCCGGCACACCCGCCGGTCATCTGGCCCGCAGCGAACTGGCGCTGCTCGATACCGCGCTGGCTATTCACCCCGAATTGCACACTCTGGTCTGTCTGCACCATAACCCGCTGCCCGTCGGCACGGTCTGGCTTGACACCATGACGGTCAGCAATGGCGAAGCGCTGTTTGCGGTAGCGGATCGTTATCCACAAGTGCGGGCGGTGGTCTGGGGGCATATTCATGGCGAATTCGCCGCCCGGCGTGGCGCGATGCACCTGCTGGCCGCTCCCGCCACTTGCGTTCAATTCAAGCCGGGGGCGCTGGAACCGGAGGTGGACGATCTGCCGCCCGGTTATCGCTGGCTTGAACTGTATCCCGACGGTACGTTGCAGACCGGGGTGGAACGGGTCGAGTTGCCGGCTCGCCCCCACGGTCTGACGCGGCGGGTTCCAGCCTGAGTCCCATTCCTTTATCATTCGCCGCCATGAACAGCAAAGACGATCTGGTTCGACACTATCACTGGCTGCGCCAGTACGGTCTCAACGATTCCCACAGCGGCAACGCCTCGGTGCGGGATGGCGATTCCCTCTGGATCACCCCCACCGGCTGCTGCGCGGATACTCTCAGCAGCGGCGATCTGGTCGAATGCCGCCTCGATGGCCTCATCGGCAAGGGCGCCTCGATGGACGCCCGCCTGCATCTGGCCATCTACCGGTCCAATCCTGAAATCCGCGCCGTGCTGCACAGCCACGGCCCCTATTCCGTGGCGATGACCATGGACAACGAAGAATTTCTGCCGGCTGATTTCGAGGGCCAGTTGTATTTCAGCCGGGTGCCGGTTCTGACGATTCCCTACGATCAGTACGAAGCCCGCTCGCCCCGCATGGTCGCTGAAATCCTGGCGGATTATCCCATTGCCGTGGTGCGCGGCCACGGAGTCTACGCCTGCGCTGACAGTCTTAACCTCGCCTATAAATGGACCTGCTCGCTGGAACTGTCGGCCAAGACCGCCTTCATCGCTCAGCAGGCGGGTAAAATCTAGAGCGTGTCGTCACGGGATTGTGCCCGCAGTCCGACGGCAGATCGCGTCAGGGCGCTCCGGCGCGCAGGTTGTGAATGTGGCGCGGGCATCCTGTCCGTGATGCGTGAAAGCGATCCCATAGATCACTTTCTTCCGCCGTTTGGGAATGAACATAACAGGATATTTGCAATCCCATTTCGTGGGACTCCGACTGCGATACTCCGCCATGGTGAATTCACCTCGGTCGTCGGCAGGACCGTAGAGAATCCAACTGACCGCCGGAACGATCAAACCCAGAGGAGTCCTCCGGCCTGGCCGGGAGTTTGCCTGTTTAATCAAAAACTACTTTCAGGAGATTCGAGCATGATCAAGACTCTTGGATACGCTGCCCAAAGCGCCGCTGCACCGCTGGATGCCTTCGCTTTTGAACGGCGCGAGCCAGGTCCAAACGATGTTCAAATTGAAATCCTTTATTGCGGGGTGTGCCACTCGGATTTGCACACGGCCCGCAACGAGTGGAAGAACACCGTTTATCCAGTGGTGCCGGGCCATGAGATCGTCGGGCGGGTCACGCAGGTCGGTGGCGCGGTCACGGCGTTCCAGGCGGGCGATTTGGCTGGGGTAGGCTGCATGGTGGACGCCTGCGGCGTTTGCCCCGATTGTCAGGACGGCCTGGAGCAGTACTGTCCCACTTTCACGCTGACCTACAACAGTTCTGATCCGCACACGGGTCAAATGACTTATGGCGGCTACTCCAACCGCATCGTTGTTGATCAGCGGTTCGTGCTGCGGGTGCCGAAAACCCTCGATCCGGCTGCCGTTGCGCCGCTGCTGTGCGCCGGCATCACCACCTACTCGCCGCTGCGGCAGTGGAAGGTGGGGCCGGGCCACACGGTCGGAGTGGTCGGGCTGGGCGGGTTGGGGCATATGGCGGTGAAGCTCGCCCATGCCTTCGGCGCTCGGGTCGTGCTGTTCACCACCTCGCCGGGCAAGACCGCCGACGCCCGGCGACTGGGCGCCGATGAGGTGGTGATCTCGAAGCACCCCGACGAGATGAATCAGCATCTTGGCCGGTTCGACTTCATCCTTGACACCGTGGCGGCGCCGCACAATCTGGATGCCTACCTGCAACTGCTCAAGCGCGATGGCACGATGTGCCTGGTGGGAGCGCCGCAGGATCCGCACCCTCCGCTGGAGGTTTTCAACCTGATCTTTAAGCGCCGCCGGCTGGCAGGCTCGCTGATTGGCGGCATCCGCGAAACCCAGGAGATGCTCGACTTCTGCGCTGATCACGGCATCGTCTCAGAGATTGAGCTGATTCCGATCCAGCGTATCAACGAGGCCTATGAACGGATGCTGCGCAGCGATGTGAAATACCGGTTCGTCATCGACATGGCGTCGCTGGGATCGGACCCGGCGGCATAAACCATCCGGCGAACCCGGCGTACGCTGGGCCAATGTCAACAGAGCCTAATACTCCACCCTAGCGTATATCTTCTCAGCCGCCTGGCGCGCATCCCGCAACGTGCGAATGCCGTGAGCCGCCAGCAGCGGAATCATGCGCAGAAAAATTTCGCCCGTGACCAAAGCATCCCCTAAAGCCGTATGCCGGGCGACGATAGTAATGCCCAGCCGCTCGGCAATGGCTTCCAGCGCATGGGATTCCTGATGGGGATGCAACACTTCCGATAGCAACAGCGTATCCAGCACCGGCTGAGTAAAGCGAATGCCGGTTCGGGCTTCTTTCAGTTGCAAAAAGCGCAGATCAAAGGCGACGTTATGCCCCACCAGCACCGCATCAGCGCAATACTCATGGAATTGGGGCAGCACCTCGTCAATCGTGGGTTGTCCGCGCAGCATTTCATTGGAAATGCCGTGAATCGCCTCCGACGCCACCGCAATCGGCCGTTTGGGATCGACCAACTGCTCGTACGTCTCGTACCTGAGCAAGCGACCATTCACGATGCGCGCCGCGCCGATGGAAATAATCTCATCTCCCGCCAATGGATCGAGGCCGGTGGTTTCGGTATCCATCACGGTGTAGGTCAAATCGGTGAGCGCAACCGGATCGAACTCAGTGGCGTCAGCGGTTCGCTGGAACAGATCGAAGTCATAAAACGCCGGGCGGCTCTCGTCGTAACGCATCGGAGCGTCGAGCGAGGGCCGCGCCGGTTTGGCGAGAGGCAACAGGAACCGGAAGAAAGATCGCTGTGACTCCTTCTCCGCGATAAATACGATCTCGGCGGCATGGCGTTCGGTGACGTCACGCAGCGTCAACGGGCTGTCTTCACCGCCGACGCGCATGGAATCCATCTCCCAGTCATACAGGATTTGTTGCGACAGAACCGCTCCCGACCAAATCAGATCGAGTTCCACGATGCGTCCATGCCGCGCCAGATTGAAGCGAATCTCCTGCACTTCATGCTCCTGCTGCAACCGGCCCGCCAGATAGGTGAGCGCTTGAACCAGCGTGTAACTGTCGGCCTTGATCCAGAGCGTGTCATCGAGGGCTTTCGTTTCCGGGAGCGCAATTAAGCCCAGCCGGCTTTCGATGCGTCGCCGCGCCGCCGCGATGATGTCGGCGCCCAGCATTTCCTCCAGCGGCCAGCGCGTTTTAAGCGAATCGGCGTAGTCGGTGGTGGTTTGATCGAGCTTGCCGCTGAGAACGCGCACTTCTTCGCTGATGACCTGAATAAACCGATCCCGCTGTTCGCAATCCGGATAGCTCATTAAGGTTTCCACGGCGGCGCGGATATTCGCCAGCGCGGCCCGGCT
This sequence comes from Competibacteraceae bacterium UBA2788, assembly GCA_002352185.1. Classification (GTDB taxonomy): domain Bacteria; phylum Pseudomonadota; class Gammaproteobacteria; order Competibacterales; family Competibacteraceae; genus Contendibacter. The sequence goes on along the minus strand of DEHY01000203.1, from coordinate 14,352 downwards.
CCCTTCGGTGAAGGACTGCAACAACATATCGCGGGTGGTATCCAAATCGAAGGTATGCGTAATGTTCTCCAGCGTCATCACGAACCCGCTCACCGTCATCGAGGGGTTGGCAGGCGATAGCGCGGTGGCCAGCACCGGCGCCATTCGCACCCGGATCAGTTGCCCGGATTGGGTGGTAATCACGAACTGCGCATTTAATTCAGCATCATTCTTGTCCAGCCGCACCTGAATATTTTCCAGTTCGTGGGCCAGCAGGCTGCGATCAATTAAGGTGAAGATGGAGCGACCAAGGCCGATCAGCACCACGGAACCCGCGCTGCGCCCGTTGGCCGGACTGCCAAACGCCTGCCGCGCCCGTTCGTTGTAAAGCAGGATGCGCCCATCAATGTTACACACCAGCACACCTTGGGAGAGTTCCGACATCAATGCCGCCAGCCGGTTTTTTTCCGCTTCCACCGAGGACTTGGCCTGGACAATTTTGGCTTCAAGATCATGCGCCAGCGTTTCGCTGTACTCCGCCAGCGCATTGGTCGCCTGCGCCAGGCTCCTGATCTCGGCAGGGCCGGCAATTTCGATGCGATGGCTTCGGTTCGCATTGAGGATGATGCGAATCCCTTCGGCGATTTTCAGCGATCCCTTAACATAGATCAGATAGACCGCGACGAAAGCGGCGCCAAGAATCGCCATCCGCAATACCCCAAGCTCCAGGAGCAGCTCCATCCGCGAGGACAGTATTGCGGAAAGGCGTTGCCGGCTTTCCGGGTCCAGGTCGTAGTACATCGCGTAGTTCGCCGCGAGTTCCAGACCCGCTACCAGCGTGAGAAAGCCGATCAGGGCAACAAGGGGTTTGAGCATTGCGTTCACGATGCGGATCGAAGATTGGCAGAGTTATTTGTACAGTGTAGACAAGGCTGAACATGGCTTATACCTTTCTATAGTCCGATCCTGTAACGATCGGGATCTGTGCTTTCACCACAAATTTAGAGAGGAATAACAATGTCAACCGCTATCTATGAGCGGATCCGCAATAACCCGAAATTTGATGAACTTGTCGCCAAACGCAGCCGCTTCGCGTGGACACTGACGGCCGTAGTTCTGGGGATTTACTTCATCTTCATCATGATCGTGGCGTTCAACCCAATGCTGCTGGCCAAGCCCATCTGGGAAGGCGGCACCGCCTCCATCGCCTGGCCCATCGGCGCGGGCATGATCCTGCTGTTCTGGCTGATGACCGGCCTCTACGTCCGTCGCGCCAACAGCGAATTCGATGACATCAACGCGGAGATCGTTAAGGGGGCTGTCGAATGAACCATCGAATCCTGAAGTTTGCCGCCGCTGCGCTGGCGCTGGGCTGGATGGGGCTGGCCGTGGCCGCTCCGGATGTCGGTCAAGCCCAAAAACAGGCAATCAACGTCCATGCCATCGTAATGTTTTTCATCTTTGTGATAGCCACCCTGGGCATCACCTATTGGGCGGCCAAGCGCACCAAGACGGCCAACGACTACTATGCCGCCGGCGGCGGCATCACCGGCACCCAGAACGGCTTGGCCATCGCCGGCGACTACATGTCGGCGGCNNGGAGTCGGCGTTGACCAGGATGACGTGCCGCAGATCATGGCATGCAGAGAGCGTTGCAGTCAGCAACGGCAGGCGTTCGGGCGAGGTGACAAGCGCCCGTACATTGCAGTCGCGCATGATGTAGGCCACCTGCTCCGCCTTGAGCAGGGGGTTCAGCGGTACGAAGACGCAACCGGCAGAAGTGGCGCCAAAACTCGCAACGACGGTCTCCATCCGCTTTTCGAGGTAGATCGCCACCCGCTCGCCGCGTTGCAGGCCGAGAGCGATCAGACCGCCGGCGAAGTCAGCGATCGCTTGCTGGAGCTTGGAGTAGCTCATCGACTGTTTGCCGTAGGTCAGCGCGACGGCGTCCGGTTGGCGATTTGCCGAGTTGGCGATCAGTTCGGGGAGCAGGCTTGCATCAATCATTCTTATTCAGGAGGGCCGGGTCAGGTGGATGGGGACGGATTTTAACAAGCTCTCGTGGTTTCGGGGTTCCTTTGCTGGCGTAAGCAGGAAGTAAGTATTGACCATTATGATGTGCTGGAAGTCATGGTAAGTGACTCGATAGTGGGAACTTTTTGAGGAGGAGACAATAGTGAGCGAAGACGTCGTTGCACGGATTGAAGCCAATCCGAAGTATCACGATCTGGTACATAAGCGCAATTCATTCGGCTATATCCTGTCGGTTTTGATGATCATTGCCTACTACGGCTACATCCTGTTGATTGCTTTCAACAAGGAATGGCTGGCTGGCAAGCTGGGTGCCGGGATGGTCACGTCGATCGGAATTCCGCTGGGGGTAGGCGTGATCATCTTCACGATCATCTTGACCAACATCTATGTTCGCCGTGCCAACACTGAATTTGACGACATGAATGCCGAGATCCTCAGGGAGGCCAACAAGAGATGAGCAGCCAATCCATACGCAACATTTTCGGCCTAACCTTGGGCCTGCTCGCCACCGGCGGCGTTCTCGCGGCGGGTGCCGACCTCGGCAATACCACGAAGCAGGCCACCAACTGGGTGGCGATTGCGATGTTCGTCGCCTTCGTCCTGGTGACACTGGGGATCACCCGCTGGGCCGCAATGAAAACCAAGACAGCGGCCGACTTCTATACGGCCGGCGGCGGCATTACCGGCTTTCAGAACGGTCTGGCGATCGCCGGTGACTACATGTCCGCAGCGTCCTTCCTCGGGATCTCGGGTCTGGTGTTTGCCAACGGCTTTGACGGACTGATCTTCTCGATCGGCTGGTTGGTTGGCTGGCCGGTGATCACCTTCCTGATGGCCGAGCGGCTGCGCAACCTGGGCAAGTTCACCTTTGCCGATATCACCTCCTACCGTTTGGACCAGCGGCAGGTCCGCACCATCGCCGCCATCGGTTCGCTGACCGTGGTGGTGTTCTATCTGATCGCGCAGATGGTGGGCGCGGGCCAGCTCATCAAGCTGCTGTTCGGCTTGGAGTACTGGATAGCGGTGGTCATCGTCGGCGTGCTGATGGTGATCTACGTCACGTTCGGCGGCATGATCGCTACCACCTGGGTGCAGATTATCAAGGCCTGCCTGCTGCTCGGCGGCGGTACGCTGGTGATGCTGCTCGCTTTTTCCCAGTTCGGCTTCAGCCTCGAAAAGCTGGCCAGCCAAGCCGTCGCCAATTCCAAGAAAGGCTTGGCGCTTATGGCGCCGGGCGCCTTCCTCTCGGATCCGGTAACGGCGGTCTCCCTGTCGCTCGGCCTGATGTTCGGCACCGCCGGCCTGCCGCATATCCTGATGCGCTTCTTCACCGTGCCTAATGCTAAAGAAGCGCGCAAGAGCGTGTTCATCGCCACCCTCTGCGTCGGTTTCTTCTTCACTGTAGTGGCGATCATGGGCTTGTCGGCCATCACCATCGTCGGCACCAACCCACAATATTTCGAGGGCGGCACACTCGGCGGCAAGCTGATCGGCGGCAACAACATGCCCGCCATGCATCTGGCGCACGCGGTCGGTGGCAACCTGATGCTGGGCTTCCTGTCGGCGGTGGCTTTTGCCACGATTCTGGCTGTGGTGTCGGGGCTGGCGCTGGCCGGCGCTTCGGCGATCTCGCACGATCTCTATGCCAACGTGATCCGCCGGGGTCAGGCGACCGAGGCTGAGGAAGTCCGCGTTTCCAAGAGTTCCTCGCTGGTGCTGGGCGTCGTGGCCGTGCTGCTGGGCATCGCCTTTGAGAAACAGAATGTGGCGTTCATGGTCGGCCTGGCCTTCGGCGTCGCTGCGTCGTGCAATTTCCCGGTGCTGATCCTGTCCATGTACTGGAAGGGCCTGACCACGCGGGGCGCGATCTGGGGCAGCATTGCCGGCCTGGTGTCGGCGGTATTGATCGTGGTGCTGTCGAAAGCGGTGTGGGTCACCGTTCTGGGCAACGAAAAGCCGCTGTTCCCGTATGAACAGCCGGCGATCTTCTCGATGCCGATAGCGTTCTTCGCAGCCTGGCTGGGTTCGGTGATGGACGGCAGCGTCCGGGCGACGAAGGAGAAAGAGGCCTTTGAGGATCAGTACGTGCGCGCTCAAACCGGCTTTGGCGCCGCCGGAGCCGCCGCCCATTAGGCAACGCTGAAACGATGGCGAAATCCGTCATCGCTCAACACGAAAGGGGAAAACCATCCGGTTTTCCCCTTTCTCGCTATGAGATCAATGGGTTTAGAACAGCGGCTTTTCCGATACGATCAAGCCGTCTTCATCGGCGTAGAGATGATGCCCCGGGATAAAATTCACTCCGGCGAAGCGCACCGGAATATCCCGCTCGCCAACGCCGCGCTTGACGCTCTTGAGGGGATGCACCCCCAACGCCTTGACCCCGATGCCCAGTTCACTGATCGCGCTGGAATCGCGGATACAGCCGTTGATAACTACTCCAGCCCAGTCGTTTTCTTCCGCCAGTTCAGCAAGTTGATCGCCCAGTAGCGCACAACGCTGCGAGCCGCCGCCGTCCACAACCAGGACCCGGCCATCGCCGGGTTCTTCGAGTATGGTGCGAACCAGGGAGTTGTCCTCGAATACCTTCAGGGTGACGATGGAGCCGCAGAACATCAATTCACCGCCGTAATCGCCGAAAATCGGCTCGGCGATTTGCAGACGGTCGGAAAAATCATCGCATAGATCAGTGGTTTTGAAGTCCATGGGGGCTACTCTCGCAGGTTGCAAATAAGGGCGCGGAGAGTCTAGCACAACCGGATTTGCGCCCTATCACTCCGGTTTTCTCACTGCCCGGCCTGAAGATACGACAGGATATCAGCCTCGAATCTTGGTCCCGATGCCGAGATCGGTGAACAGTTCCACCAGCACCGCGTGTTCAATCCGCCCATCAATGATATGCGCCGCCTTGACCCCACCGCGCACTGCATCCAGCGCGCAGGCGATTTTCGGCAGCATCCCGCCGTGGATGGTGCCGTCATCAATCAATGCCTGCACCTGCCGGGCGTCGAGGCCGGTCAGCAGAGCGCCCTGTTTGTCCAGTACGCCGGTGGTGTCGGTCAGCAGGATCAGCTTCTCGGCGCGCAGCACTTCTGCAATCTTGCCAGCCACCAGATCGGCGTTGATGTTGTAGGACTGTCCGTCCGGGCCGACCCCGATAGGCGCAATCACCGGGATGAAGTTGCCGCCGGTCAAGGTTTCAACGATGGATTTGTCAATGCTGGCGACTTCGCCGACGTGACCGATGTCGATGATTTCCGGCACTTTTAAATCCGGTCCCTGGCGGGTGATGGTGAGCTTGCGGGCGTGAATCAGATCGCCGTCCTTGCCGGTCAGCCCGACCGCGCAGCCGCCTTGGCGGTTGATATTGTTGACGATCTCCTTGTTCACCAGCCCGCCCAGCACCATCTCCACCACATCCATGGTCTCGCTGTCGGTGACGCGCATTCCATCCACGAAGCGGCTTTCCTTGCCGATGCGCTTGAGCAGCTGGCTGATTTGCGGCCCGCCGCCATGCACCACGACCGGATTGAAGCCGACCAGCTTCATCAGCACGATGTCGCGGGCGAAGCTGCTTTTCAGATGCTCATTTTCCATGGCGTTGCCGCCGTACTTGACCACGAGGGTCTTGCCGGAAAAGCGGCGGATGTAGGGCAGCGATTCGGTCAGAACATGCGCCACCTGGATAGCAGCCTGGGCGTCGAGAGCCATAGTGTCAGTCAACCTTGGGATGAGAGGATTGGGCGGAAAGAGTCAGAACGGCAAGATCAAATCCGGCTGCAAGGTCAGCAGTTGGTGGCGGAATCGAGCCTGAATGTCGCCCATGCCGTCCGCGTGATCGGCTTCAAAGCGCAGCGTCAGGCTGGGCGTGGTGTTGGAGGCGCGCACCAGACCCCAGCCGTGCGGGAATTCCACCCGCAATCCGTCCAGAGCGATGATTTGCGCGCCTGCGCCGAATTCGGCGTGTGCGGCCAACCGCGCCATGAAGGCGAACGGTTCGCCTTCGGCCATGTCCAGCCGCAGTTCCGGCGTGGTCAGGCCGGTCGGATAAGCCGCGAAGAATTCAGCGCTGGATACGTCGCAGCGAACTAATAAATTTAACAGTCGGGCGGCGGCGTAAAAGGCGTCGTCAAAGCCGAACCAGTCATCGGCATGAACAAAGTGGCCGGTGAGTTCGCCGCCCAGCAATGCGCCGGTTTCGCGCATTTTGGCCTTGATCAGCGAATGGCCGGTTTTCCACAGGATCGGTCGTCCGCCACAGCATTCGATCAGCCGGGTCAGGCGCTGCGAGCATTTGACGTCGTACACCACCGCCGCGCCGGGATGGCGGGCAAGCACCTCCTCGGCCAGCGGCATCAGGACGCGATCCGGCCAAATGATCTCGCCCGCATTGGTGACTACGCCCAGCCGGTCGGCGTCGCCATCAAAGGCCAGACCGATGTCGGCGCGATGCTCCAGCACCGCCGCCTGCAAATCGGCCAGATTTTCGGGAATGCTGGGATCAGGGTGATGGTGCGGAAAACGCCCATCCACCTCGCAATAGAGTTCGACCACCTCGCAGCCCAGCGCCCGCAGCAGGGGCGGGGCGGTTTTAGCAGCGATGGCGTTGCCGCAATCCACGACTACCTTGCACGATTGAGGGAGCTGCAAGGCATCGCTGAGTCGGCGGATGTAGTCGATGCGGATGCTGGCGAACCGCTCGCCGCCCTGACCCTGGCGCACGTCGCCGGTTTCGATGCGGCGGCGCAGGTCGCGGATGACTGCGCCATGCAGGGCGATCCGGTCGATGACAATTTTCAGGCCGTTGTACTGCGGCGGATTGTGACTGCCCGTGACCATCACGCCCGCGTGGCTGGAACCGAGGGTGTGGGTCGCGTAATACAGCAGGGGAGTGGAGACTGCGCCCAAGTCCAGCACCTCCAGCCCGGCGGCGCGAATGCCGGCTTTGAGCGCATCGGCCAGCGCAGGACTGGACAGCCGCCCGTCACGACCGACGATCACCTGGGTTTCGCCGCGCTCGGCGGCGAGGCTGCCGACCGCCTGGCCGATGTCGTACACCACCTCGGGCGTCAGGTCGCGGCCCACCACGCCACGGATGTCATATTCCCGGAAGATGGATTTTTTCATGCTGGCGTCAGTGCCGCCCGGAATGGCCGAAACCGCCGACGCCGCGCACGCTGGGCGTGAATTCGGGGACAACGGTGAATTGCGCCCGGACCACCGGCACGATCACCAGTTGGGCGATGCGCTCGCCGACCGCGAGAGTGAACGGCGTCTGTCCCCGGTTCCAGCACGATACCAGCAGTTCGCCCTGATAATCGCTGTCGATCAACCCGACCAGGTTGCCCAGCACGATGCCATGCTTGTGACCGAGGCCGGAGCGCGGCAGCACTATCGCCGCCAGTCCGGGGTCGCTGATGTGGATGGCCAGTCCGGTGGGGATCAAATGCGTCGCGCCCGGCTGTACGGTCAGCGGTTCCGCCAGACAGGCGCGCAAGTCCAGGCCCGCTGATCCGGCGGTGGCGTAATCGGGCAGCGGGATGTCGCGGCCCAGCCGGGGATCGAGGATTTTGAGTTCGATGGTTTGAGAGGTCATGGGAGTCATCGTGAGTCGTTTTGCATGAATCTTACATGCTACCGTGTCCCCGCCACTCCCGATACCGCTCCGCGATCAGCGCGATCAATTGCTGCCCCAGCAGGGTCTTGTCGGCCAGCGGCAATACTTTTTTCCCACCTTCCCATAGCACATGCAGTTCATTTTGCTCACTCTCGAAGCCGCTGCCGGCTACGCCGACCCGGTTGGCGGCGATCACATCCAGATTCTTGCGGCGGCGCTTGTCCTCGGCGTAGCGCAGGACATCGTGCGTTTCGGCGGCGAAGCCAACGGTGAAGGGCCGGTGCGAACGCAGCGCGGCGACTTCGGCCAGAATGTCCGGGTTGCGCACCAGTTCCAGATTCAGCGCATCCTGAGTTTTCTTGATCTTTTGTGCTGCGGGATGGGCGGCGCGGTAATCGGCGACGGCGGCGGTGGCGATGAAAATATCCGCCTGCCGCGCCCGTTTCATGACCGCTTCATGCATTTCGACCGCGCTTTCCACATCGATCCGCTCGACGCTGGCTGGAGTTTTCAAGTTCACCGGGCCGCTGACCAGAATCACTTGCGCGCCTGCCGCCGCCGCCGCTTCGGCGACGGCGAAGCCCATCCGCCCGGTGCTGCGGTTGCTGATGAACCGCACCGGATCCAGCGCCTCGCGCGTCGGGCCGGCGGTGATCAGGACAGTCAATCCTTGCAGATCATGGGGTGTGAGCGGCTCAATTAACGGCGAATTCGCAGTTGCGGGTTCAGATCGCATTTCCGCCGCGCGGTCTTTTTCGCCAATCCGTTCAACGACCAGATTACGCAGTTCCAGCGCTTCCAGCATCCGCCCGGCGCCGATGTCGCCGCACGCCTGTTCGCCGACGCCCGGCCCCCAGATGTTTACGCCGCGCCGCGCCAGCAGCCGGCAATTGTCCTGAGTCGCAGGATTTTGCCACATCAGCCGGTTCATCGCCGGGGCGACCGCGATGGGCTGGTCGCTGGCCAGGCACAGCGCGCTGAGCAGATCATTGGCCATGCCGTGCGCCAGGCGGGCGATGAAATCGGCGGTGGCGGGAGCGATAAGAATCAAGTCCGCCCAGCGCGCCAGTTCAATATGGCCCATGCCGGCCTCGGCGCTGGCGTCCAGCATCTCGGTGCGCACCGCCCGGCCTGACACGGCCTGAAACGTCAGCGGGGCAACGAAAGCAGTCGCCGCCGGAGTCATGACCACTTGCACCTCGGCGCCGGCCTCGCTCAAGCGGCGGGTCAGATCGGCGCTCTTGTAGGCAGCGATACCGCCAGTGACGCCCAGCAGGATGCGTTTCTTGGCCAGAGGTTGCAGCATGGCGTTATCCGTGCGGGTAGGGGGATTTGCGGCAAGGTTAACGCAGCTTGGACGGCTATGAAAGCGGGAGGATGGACCAGAAACGCGNNGCTTCCAAACCGCCTGGGCGGGTGAGCGCGAATCCTTGAGTATGGAACTAGCAATTCCGTTGCCATATTTTTTAATTATTTGTTTTTGCTTTTATTATTGATTTTTAAGGGACGCAGGAGCGCAGGCTGGAGCCGGGTGATTTGCCTCATGCTGGTGCTTTGCATGGAGCGATTGCCTCACAATAGAGCATAAAGCAGGGTTGTCGCAAAAAAAGCCGGGGCGCGCCAAATTCGCTATGATGTTTTGCGTTCCATAACCCCTTGCAGGAAAACCCAATGTCCATTCGCGACTGGCCCGACGATGAGCGTCCGCGCGAGAAGCTGATCGAGCGGGGAGCGTCCGCCCTGTCCGATGCCGAACTGCTGGCGATTTTCCTGCGGGTCGGAGTGCGCGGGCGCAGCGCGGTCGATCTTGCCCGCGATATGCTCAAGCAGCATGGCAATCTGCGCACCCTGTTAGGGCTGGATCAGGCGGCATTCTGTGCGACGCATGGGATGGGGATGGCTAAATATGTGCAGTTGCAGGCGGTGCTGGAACTGGCGCGCCGCCATTTGGAAGAAACCTTGCAGCGCGGCGATGCAATTCAGAGTGCGTCCGACACCCGCCGCTATCTGATGACCCGGATGCGCGACCACGCGCATGAAGTCTTCGCCTGCCTGTTTTTGGACAACAAGCATCGGGTGATTCAATACGAAGAGCTGTTCTACGGCACCATCGATAGCTCTTCGGTGTACCCGCGCCAGGTAGTGAAGCGTGCGCTCCACCACAATGCCGCCGCCGCCATCGTGGCGCACAACCACCCGTCCGGGGTCGCCGAGCCCAGCCGCGCCGATGAGCTGATCACGGTACGGCTGAAGGAAGCGCTGGCGCTGGTGGATGTCCGTCTGCTGGATCATATCGTGGTGGGCGATGGGCAAACGGTGTCGCTGGCCGAACGCGGAGTGCTTTAGCGCTTGAGGCGTGGGCTTATGCCCTAATTTGCCGGTTTTTGTCTCAAATCGGGGTTTTCCAGCCCCTCACAATTCAATGGGTTGCGAGGGGCGTCGGGTGATTAGTTGGTTTTTTTTGTTTGGGCGTGGTCGTCGCATTCGCATGAAGTCGAATTTGCATCACTCTCCAGCAGACGGCGGCTCCGATTGTCAACATAATCATCTGGCATCCGACAGGTAACCAACAAGCTCGGCAATCTCGCGAGCAAATTGCTCCATATAACGCAACCCCTGAATCGCCCGGCTGCCGTACCACGAGGTCATTTCGCCATCGATCAGCCGCAGCTTCTCCAGTGGACAATCATAATCGCGGGCGAAAGTTTCCAAATCCGTTAGTTGGAACCGATACGGCTCGCTGCTGAACAGGATCAGATCAGCGGCATCCAGCAACGCCTTATCCGGTTCCAGCACCGGATAGCGCGCCTCGGATTCCGTCGGCAGCGTCTCCCAACCGACCAGCGCCAACATCCGGGCGATGTAGGTGTCCCGGCTGACACCCATCCACGGCTTGCGCCAGATCAGGTACAGCACCCGCCGTTTCGGCCACGCTGCACGCCGCAACAGCATCAGCGCCCGCTCGAATTCCGCCACCAGCGCTTCCGCCTCGACCTCACGATTGAAGATGCCGCCGAGCAAGCGGTAAAGCGGCACATTGTCTTCTGGAGTCAGCGGATGAGTCACGATGACCTGCGGCACGTACTCGGCGAGTTGCTCAGCCAGCAGCTTGGGATTTTCGTCAATGTTCAGAATGACGTGAGTGGGTTGCAGCGCCCGCAACCGGGAATGCCTGATTTTCTTGGTCCCGCCCACGCTGGGTAGCGCGGCGACCGCCGCCGCTGGGTGAATACAATAATGAGTGCGACCCACCACCTGATCGCCCAGTCCCAATGCGAACAGCAGTTCGGTGATGCTGGGCACCAGCGAGACAATGCGGGCGGGCGCGGCGACGGGCGCATGCTGGACGCCGAGAGCGTCGGCCAAAGTCTCCCGCTTGAGTTCCATCGAGTCAGCTTGGGTAAACGATAGACCAGAATGGTTTCGATCAGGTCCAGTGCGATTGTCGGTTTTCATGCGGCGGGCAAAGCGGATGCAGACGGGCATAGTGTAGCCCGGTCTCTCGCCACTGCGCCGCAAGGGCGTATCATTAGCGCCCATAACAACCCAAGGAGAATCCCGATCATGTCCGCAGTCATCAGCCCCCTCAGGCCCCCTATGTCCGGCGCTGACCAAGTCAAGCCCCGACACAAAATCCGCTTCGTCACCGCCACCAGCCTGTTCGACGGTCACGACGCCTCGGTCAACATCATGCGCCGCATCCTCCAGGCCAGCGGCGCGGAAGTGATCCATCTCGGCCACAACCGCTCGGTGGAGGAAGTGGTGACGGCGGCCTTGCAGGAGGACGCGCAGGGCATCGCCATCAGTTCCTATCAGGGCGGCCATGTCGAGTTCTTCAAGTACATGATCGACCTGCTGCGCACGCGCGGCGGCGACAATATCAAGGTGTTTGGCGGCGGCGGCGGCGTAATCGTCCCGGCGGAAATTCACGAGCTGCATGACTATGGCGTGACCCGCATCTTCTCGCCGGAAGACGGCCAGGCGATGGGTTTGCAGGGCATGATCGACCACATGCTGACCATTTGCGACATGGATCCCGGTCAGTACGCCCCTCAAACCCTCGACGAAATTAAAGCCGGCGACTGGCGGGCGCTGTCCCGGCTGATTACTGCGCTGGAAAACGGCGCCGTTGCCTCCGAATTGCGCCAGCAGATTCTCCGCGAAGCCAGGACACGCCCGATACCGGTTCTCGGCATTACCGGCACCGGCGGTTCCGGCAAGTCGTCGCTGACCGACGAACTGGTGCGGCGCTTCCGGCTGGATCAGGACGACCGGCTCAACATCGCGGTCATCGCCGCCGATCCCTCACGGCGCAAGACCGGCGGCGCGCTGCTGGGCGACCGCATCCGCATGAATGCCGTGGCCGGCCCGAATCTGTACATGCGCTCGCTGGCGACGCGCGCCACCGGTAGCGAAGTCCCCGAAACTCTGGGCGACATTCTGGCCGCCTGCAAGCTGGCCGGCTTTGACCTGCTGATCGTTGAAACCTCCGGCATTGGTCAGGGCGACGCCGCCATTGTGCCGCTGGTGGATCGGGCGCTGTATGTGATGACGCCGGAATTCGGCGCGGCCTCGCAGTTGGAAAAAATCGATATGCTGGATTTCGCCGACGCGGTGGTGATTAACAAGTTCGACCGTAAAGGCGCAGAAGACGCGCTGCGTGATGTGCGCAAGCAGGTGCAGCGTAATCGGCAGGCCTTCGCTCAATCGCCGGAGGCGATGCCGGTTTATGGCACCATTGCCGCCCGTTTTAATGACGACGGCGTGACCGCGCTCTATCAGGGCGTGGTGGAATTATTGCGCGATAAAGGCATGGATCTGTCGCCAGGCCGCTTGCCGAGAGTGGAACATAAAGCCGCTACCGGCAAAACCGTCATTGTGCCCCCGGCGCGATCCCGTTATCTGGCCGAAATTGCCGATACCGTGCGCGGCTATCATCGCCAGGTGAATGAGCAGGTCAAACTGATTCGCCAGCGTCAGCAATTGCACGCAGTCAAGGCCATGCTGGAAACGATCAATAAGCCGATTACTGATCTGGAACCCCTGCTGGAAAAAGTCGAGTCGCAGGTGGATTCACACGCCCGTAAACTGGTAGAGATGTGGCCGCAAGTCCGGGCCAGTTATAGCGGTGATGAATATGTGGTTAAAATCCGCGACCGGGAATTGCGCACGCAAATAACCAGCCGTTCACTCTCCGGCACCCGCATTCCCAAAGTGGCCTTGCCGCGCTTTGAGGACCATGGTGAATTGTTGCGCTGGATGATGCTGGAAAATGTGCCCGGCAGCTTCCCCTATACCGCTGGCGTATTCGCCTTTAAGCGCGAGAATGAAGACCCTACCCGAATGTTCGCCGGTGAAGGCGATCCGTTCCGCACCAATCGCCGCTTCAAGAAACTGTCCGAACACGCTGAAGCCACCCGGTTATCTACCGCGTTTGATTCGGTCACTCTGTATGGCTGCGACCCGGACGAGCGCCCCGATATTTACGGAAAAGTGGGTAATTCCGGGGTTTCCATTGCCACGCTGGATGATTTGAAAGTGCTGTATTCCGGGTTTGAGTTGTGTGCGCCGACTACATCGGTGTCCATGACCATCAACGGCCCGGCCCCCATGATTTTAGCCATGTACTTCAATACCGCGTTTGATCAGCAGATCGATAAATTTGAGCGCGACAATCACCGCCCACCCACTGATAATGAGATTGAAAAAATCCGTGAATGGGTGCTGGAAAATGTGCGCGGCACAGTGCAGGCCGATATTCTTAAAGAAGATCAGGGGCAGAATACCTGCATCTTCTCCACTGAGTTCGCGCTGAAAATGATGGGGGACATTCAGGAGTATTTTGTCCATCACGGCGTCAAGAATTTCTATTCGGTGTCGATTTCCGGCTATCACATCGCTGAAGCGGGGGCGAATCCGATTTCGCAACTGGCCTTTACCCTGGCGAATGGCTTTACCTATGTCGAAGCCTATTTGGCGCGAGGAATGCACATTGACGATTTCGCGCCGAATCTGTCGTTCTTCTTCAGCAACGGCATGGACCCGGAGTATTCAGTGATGGGGCGGGTGGCGCGGCGGATTTGGGCGACCGCCATGCGTTATAAATACGGCGCAAATGAGCGCAGTCAGAAGCTGAAATATCATATTCAGACTTCAGGCCGTTCCCTGCACGCTCAGGAAATGGACTTCAACGATATTCGCACCACATTGCAGGCGTTGATCGCCATTTACGACAACTGTAATTCCTTGCACACCAATGCGTATGACGAGGCGGTAACGACGCCGACCGATGAATCGGTGCGGCGCGCGCTGGCCGTGCAGTTGATCATCAATCGGGAATGGGGATTGGCGAAGAACGAGAACCCCAACCAGGGCGCTTTCATCATTGATGAATTGACTGATTTGGTGGAGGAGGCCGTATTGCAGGAGTTTGAGCGGATCAGCGAACGCGGCGGCGTATTGGGGGCGATGGAAACCGGCTATCAGCGTGGCAAGATTCAGGAAGAATCGCTGTATTACGAAACCCGTAAACACGATGGATCGCTGCCTATCGTTGGCGTTAACACCTTCCGCAATCCGAATGCCCGGCATGAACAAACCACTGTCGAGTTGGCGCGTTCCACCGATGAGGAAAAACAGAGTCAATTACGACGGCTGCGGGAATTTCAGCAACGGAACCGCCAGGATAGTGGGGCCATGCTGGCGCGATTGAAGCAGGCGGC
>DEHY01000017.1:25481-35948 GCA_002352185.1 Competibacteraceae bacterium UBA2788 | reverse complement strand
CGGTCAGCGGGGGCAATGACGGCATGAACGCCCGCCGCCGCCGCGCTGCGCAAGCAGGCGCCGAGATTATGCGGGTCTTGCACTCCATCCAGCACCAGCAGCAAGGCCGGTTCACCCGCCGCCGCCAGCAATTCCGGCAAATCCGCTTCGTTGTGACTGCGCCGGCGCACCGTCAACCGGGCGACAATGCCTTGATGATGCGCGCCACCACTCAGTCGATCCAGTTCCGCCCGGTCCGTCGGATGAATCGCTATCCCATGACCCGCCGCTTGCTCCAGCAGCGCCTGCATCCGCGCATCGCGGCGCTGGCGCTCCACCCACAGTCCGTGCAATTGCTCCGGTTCGTATTTCAGCGCCGCCGCAACCGCATGCAGTCCGTGAATTATGTCCTCGCTCACTTGCCGTTACTCCTTGCGTCGGCCACGATTCCAGCGATTGCGGCGGCTGCTCTTCTCCTTGTCGCCACGATCCTTATTCGGGCGTTCCTGCTCAATCGGCTCGAAATCAATCTTGCGCTCGTCCAAATCCACCCGCGTCACCCGCACCTTTACGCTGTCGCCCAGCCGATAGATTTGCCCGGAACGCTCGCCGTGCAGACGATGCCCGACCGGATCAAACTGATAGTAGTCATTGCGCAGCGAAGTCACATGGATCAACCCTTCCACGAACACGCCGCGCAGCTCCACGAACAGGCCAAAACCGGTCACGCCGGTGATGATGCCGTCGAAGGTTTGCCCAACCTTGTCCAGCATGAACTCGCACTTCAGCCATTCCACGGCATCGCGCACCGCCTCGTCCGCCCTGCGCTCGGTCATCGAGCAATGCTCGCCCAGACCCAGCAGATCGACGTGCGTGTAGGAGAAATCCACCGGCTTGCCGCCGTTGAGGATATGGCGGATGGCGCGATGCACCTGCAAATCGGGATAGCGGCGAATCGGCGAAGTGAAATGGGCNNATCAGATGGGCGTCGGGCCGGTCGCGGACCTGGTTCAGCAATCGGGTATAGTCTTGCGGCGAAGGCTTATCGCCCCCTCCGAGTCCCAGGCCCATTTCGCCCAGAAAGGCGCGCAGCTTGATTAACCGGTCTTCGGCGGGACCCTCGTGAATCCGGTACAAGCCCGGTATCTTGTGGCGTTGCAGAAACCGCGCCGCCGCCA
Organism: Competibacteraceae bacterium UBA2788; assembly: GCA_002352185.1. GTDB lineage: Bacteria > Pseudomonadota > Gammaproteobacteria > Competibacterales > Competibacteraceae > Contendibacter. Next base: position 34,791 of record DEHY01000017.1, on the reverse strand, counting down.
CATTCGCCATGATCATGCACTCCTCAATCAGCCGGTGCGCGTCATTGCGTTCAGTGGGCAAAATGCGCTCGATCTTGCGATCCGCGCCGTACTCGATCACGGTCTCCTGAGTGTCGAAATCCATCGCCCCGCGCTGCTCCCGCACCGCCCGCAACACCTGATACAGATCGTGCAGCCGGTCCAGATGCGGAACCAGTTCCGCGTACTCAGCGCGAACCCGTGGATCGCGGTCGGCGACGATAGCCGCCACCGTGTCGTAGGTCAGCCGGGCCTGGGAACGCATCACCGCCTCGGCGAAGCGCGAACGGATCATGCGGCCCTCGCCGTTGAAGGTCATCTCGCAGACCATGCACAACCGATCCACAGCCGGTTTCAACGAACACAGGCCGTTGGACAGCGCCTCCGGCAGCATCGGGATGGCGCGGTCGGGGAAATACACCGAATTGCCGCGCTTGCGCGCCTCCTGGTCCAGCGCCGTGCCCGGTCGCACATAGGCGGACACATCGGCAATCGCGACCAGCAGCCGCCAGTTGGCCCCGCGCCGCTCGCAATACACCGCATCGTCGAAATCGCGGGCAGTGATCCCGTCAATCGTCACCAGCGCCGTCCCGCGCAAATCCCAGCGCCCCTGGCTGACGGATTCCGGCACGGTCTCGCCGTAACGATGCGCTTCTTCCAGCACCGCTTCCGGCCACTCCACCGGGATGCCGTGGCTGGCGATGGCGATGCGGATTTCCATGCCCGGCGCCATGTGTTCGCCCAGCACTTCCTTAACCCGACCCAGTGGCCGACTGTGCGCGCCCGGCTGCTCGATCAATTCGACGATGACAATCTGTCCAGCCTGGGCCTCGCCGCGCCCTTCCGGCGGCACCATGATGTCCTGATTGATCCGCTTGTTGTCGGGGATGACGAAGCAGGCCCCGTGTTCCTCGCTGAAGCGCCCCACCACCGTTTCGGTATTGCGTTCCAGCACCTCGACCACGGCGCCCTCGCGGCGGCCCCGGTAATCCAGCCCGATGACCCGCGCCACCGCCCGGTCGCCGTGCAGCAGTTTTTTCATCTGCCGGGGCGACAGGAACAGGTTGTCGCCGCCTTCGTCGGGAATCAGAAAACCGTGGCCTTCGGAATGACCGATGACCCGCCCGGTCACCAGGTTCATCTTGGTGACCAGGCCATAGCCTTCGCGGCGGTTGCGGATCAGTTGCCCATCCCGTTCCATCGCCCGCAGCCGACGGGACAGGGCATCGATCTCCCAGTCGTCATCCATCCGCCATTCGGCGCGGAGTTCGTCCAGAGTGATCGGCATCCCCCGTTCTGTCAGATAGTCCAGGATGAANNCCTTGCAACTCCGTTGCAATAGGGATTAAGGGAAACGATTGACAGTTTGGGGAGCAATCCGTATAGTCCGCTCCCGTTGTCACCGGCACGCGGGTTGACAATAATGCCGAAGTGGCGGAACTGGTAGACGCGCTAGGTTCAGGTCTTAGTTGGGGAAACCCAGTGGAGGTTCAAGTCCTCTCTTCGGTACCAGATTGAAAGAAGGCCCGGTCATTGACCGGGCCTTCTGCTGTTCAGAGCCAGTCTCACCCGGCAAATGGATCCTGCAACACGATGGTATCGACCCGGTCCGGTCCGGTGGAAATAATATCAATAGGCGTATTGGTCAATTCCTCGATGCGTCGCAGATAAGCCTGAGCTTGGGTTGGCAATTCCTGGTAGCGTCGCACACCCACGGTTGGTTCCCGCCATCCCGCCATCTCTTCATAAATCGGCGCGCAGGCCGCCAGGGCCTCCGCGCCAAGCGGGGCATGATCCACCCGCTCCGACCCGCACTGATAGCCCACGCACATCCGGATGCTGTCCAGCCCATCCAGCACATCGAGCTTGGTCACGCACAGGCCCGACACGCTGTTGTTCACAATCGAACGGTGCAGGGCCACGGCGTCGAACCAGCCGCAACGCCGCCGCCGCCCGGTGGTTGAACCAAATTCGTGGCCGCGCTCGGCCAGATAGTCGCCGGTCTCGTCAAACAGTTCGGTCGGAAATGGCCCGCCGCCGACCCGCGTGGTGTATGCCTTGGTAATGCCCAGCACATAATCCAGATAGCGCGGCCCCAACCCGGTGCCGGTGGCCGCGCCGCCTGCGGTGGTGTTGGAAGAAGTCACGTAAGGATAGGTGCCGTGGTCGATATCCAGCATCGCGCCTTGCGCGCCCTCGAACAGCACATTGTCGCCGCGCCGGTGGTGACTATCCAGCAACTCGGTGACATCGGCCATGAGTGGACGCAAGCGTTCAGCCATGCCCAGCGTCTCATCCAGCACCTTCTGGAAATCCACCGGATCGGTCTGAAAATAGCGTTGCAGCACGAAGTTATGAAAATCCAGCACTTCGCCCAGTTTGGCGGCGAAGCGTTCCCGATGGAACACATCGGCCAGCCGCACCGCTCGCCGCGATACCTTGTCCTCGTAAGCCGGCCCGATGCCGCGTCCGGTGGTGCCGATGGCCCGTTCGCCCCGCGCCTTCTCGCGCGCCTGATCCAGCGCAATGTGATAGGGCAGGATCAGCGGACACGCCTCACTGATCCGCAGCCGCGCCATTACGTCCACGCCCCGGTTTTCCAGTCCGTCAATCTCGGTCAGCAGCGCGGCTGGCGACAGCACCACGCCGTTGCCGATCAGACACTGCACCCCGGCGCGCAGGATGCCGGAGGGAATCAGATGCAGCACCGTCTTCTGGCCGTCGATCACCAAGGTGTGACCGGCATTATGTCCCCCTTGAAACCGCACGACTGCGGCGGCGTTCTCGGTGAGCAGATCGACGATCTTGCCNNCCCTCGTCGCCCCATTGCGCGCCAATGACGACTACATTCTTGCCCATGTCGGTTTCCTGATGGTTCTTCAAAAAATACCCTGGCTTAGGCAATCGCCTCTGCCAGCGGGATGACGATCCACGCTTGCTCTCGCCGAATCAGTACGCGATCACAGCCTAAATCCCGTGGTTCCACGTCCGCGCCCGGCAACGCCCGAATCACCCGCTCGCCCTGACCGCGCAACTCCGCCACCCGCTGATCCAGGGCTGCATCCGTCAGCGCCGGCGCGTAAATGCCCGCGCCGGAGGCAACCGGCGTTGAACCCAGCAGCAACAACGTCGCCAGATCGGTGCTAAACCCGGTGGCGGGGCGGGCGCGGCCAAACACCTGGCCGATTTCATCATAACGCCCGCCCTGCGCGACGGCCTGCCCCTGTCCCGGCACATAGGCAGCGAATACTACGCCGGTGTGATAGTGATAGCCCCGCAACTCGGCCAGATCGACGTGAATCGGCAGTTCCGGCCACTGTTGCCGCAACGCCGTCACCAGTCGCCGCAGCGTCGCCAGGGCTTCGCCTACACCGCTACCGGCATCGGCCAGCCGCAGCTCGGCCTGATCCAGCGCTTCGGTTCCGCCATTCAATTCCGCCAGCGCCAAAAGCCGATCAGCGCCAGAGGCCGGTAGCGCCCACGCCGCCAGGCACTGGCGAATTTCGGGCAGCGCCTGGCGTTGCAGCGCCTCGAACAACAGCGCCTCGCGTTCCCGATCCAGTCCGACCTGTCGCACCAGTTCGCGGAAGATCGCGACATGCCCCAAATCCAGATGCACGTCGTTGACGCCCGCCACCGCCAGAGTTTCCAGCATCAACGTCAGCACTTCCCGATCGCTCTCGTGACCGCGATGACCGTACAGTTCCACCCCGGCCTGATACGGACTGCGGGAACCGCCGAAGCCGTCGGCGCGGGTGCGCAGCACCGGCCCCATGTAGCACAGCCGGGTTGGCCCGGCGCGCTTGATCAGATGGGCGTCCATGCGCGCCACCTGCGGAGTCATGTCGGCCCGGACTCCCATCATTCGCCCGCTGAGCTGATCGGTCAGCTTGAAGGTCTGGAGTTCCAAATCATCGCCAGCGCCCGTCAGCAGCGATTCCAGAAATTCAATCAGCGGCGGGATGACCAGTTCATAGCCCCAGCAGGCGTATAAATCCAGCAGTTCGCGGCGCAGTCGTTCCAGCCGGCGGGCGGCAGGGGGCAAAATTTCCTCGATGCCTTCAGGCAATAGCCAGCGGTCTTGAGCAGTCATGGCAGGCGATGGGTCAATCGTTGGGCGGGAAAGTGAGCAAATAGGCAGGAACCGGCTTCAGCGGAAGAAGTACAGCACCAGCAGTCCCAGCGCCATGCTGGCCAAACCGGAAAACCGCAGTACGCGATCCTCCAGTTGGGCCATTTGCAGCAGGGTCTGGCGCAGGGCGTGCGGGCTGAGGAACGGCAGAACGCCTTCCANNTCGTCCTTGGCGCCGAAACTTTGCCGGTAGGCCGCCAGGCTGCGATGGAAGCTGTAGAAATCCGGATTTTTGCCGTAAGCCTGAGCGTAGATGTCGGTGGCCTGGGCGTCGCCCTCGCCGCGTTGCCGCTCGGCGTCGCGGTACGCCTCAGCCAGCAACACCGTGCTCTGCCGGTCCGCGTCGGCGCGAATCCGCTCAGCCGCCTCGCCGCCCCGCGAGCGAAAATCCTTGGCCACTCGCAACCGCTCCGCTTTCATCCGGCTGAACACCGAATTGCTGACATCCGGCGGCAGATCAATCCGCTTGATGCGCACATCCACCGAAGCAATACCCAGTTGCGTGGCCTGTTCCTTGAGCAACCGGGTCAGGGTTTCCATGATCTGATCGCGGTCGCCGGACACCACTTCCTGAATGGTGCGTTTGCTGAACTCGCTGCGCAGGCCGTCCTTGACAATCTGATCAAGCCGCACGTTGGCCTGGGCTGGATCGCCGCCCACCGCAGTGTAGAACCGCAACGCATCTTCAATCCGCCACATGGCGAAGGAATCTACGATGACATTCTTCTTCTCGGCGGTCAGAAACCGCTCCGGCTCGGTGTCCAGCGTCTGCAACCGCCGGTCGAATTTACGGATGTTGTTGATCAGCGGCCATTTCCAGTGCAGGCCCGGCTTGTAGTTGGCTTCAACAATCTCGCCCAACTGGAAGCGGAGGGCGGTCTGGGTCTCGTCCACGGTGAACAGGGACAACGCCAACAGCGCCGCGCCGGCAGCGATAAGGCCCAACAGGGCATTGCGGGATACAGGCAATGGGGATAGAGAAGCCATCAGCGCACCTCCCGGGCACGATTCAAATCGCGCAGGCGACTGGCTGCCGCGCTGCCATCAACCGACGTTGATGAACTGGCCGGCAACGCTTCGGACACGGGGCTGCCGGCGGCGGCGCTACCCGCCGCGCTGGGCGCCTCTCCAGACTTGAGCAGCCGATCCAATGGCAGATACATCAGGTTATTGGTTCCCTTCACATCCACCAGCACCTTGCTGGACCGCGACAGCACCGCTTCCAGGGTTTCCAGATAGAGCCGCTCGCGCGTCACTTCCGGCGCTTTCAGATAGGCCGCCAGTAACTGATCAAACCGGCTGGCTTCACCCTGAGCCTGGGCGATCACCTGTTCCTTATAGGCTGACGCTTCCTGCAACCGCCGCGCCGACTGGCCGCGCGCTCGAGGGATCACTTCATTGGCATAGGCTTCGGCCTCATTCTTCAACCGCTGCTCGTCCTCACGCGCCTTGATGGCGTCGGCGAAAGCGTCCTGCACCTCTTCGGGGGGTTGAGCGTCCTGAAGCACGACCGTCACAATGTGCAGACCCGCGCCCTTGCCGCTCAGCTTCGGCAGCGATTGACCCGCTTTCACGTTCCCGGATGCCGCAGACTTGTTCGCGGGTGAATCGGGACCATAGCTGTCCAGAATCCGCTGGCTCAGAGTCTTGATATCAGCAACGACGGTGCTGCGACCCTCGGTCAGAACGAAATCCATGGTGCTTTTGCCGATGGTTTCGCGGGCGGCGCTTTCCACCGCCTGCACCAATACGCCTTCCGGATCAAGCACGTTAAACAGGTAGGCGCGGGGATCGTTAATCTGGTATTGCACCGCCATCCGCACATCAACGATGTTTTCGTCCTGGGTCAGCATCAGCGCCTCCTTGGGCACCGTGCGTACCGCCGGTTGCCGCGCGCCGCCACTGCCGGAGCGATAACCAATCTCCCGGAAGCGGCGCTGCTCAAGATTCACAATCTCGACCCGGTCAATCGGGAACAGCCGCAGGTGCGGGCCGGGCATGGTCGTTTCCAGATAACGCCCGAACCGCAGCACGACGCCGCGCTCGCCTTCATTCACGATATAAATGCTGGCGATCAACCAGCCGATCACCGCAATGACGCCAATGATCAGGCCGACGCCCACGAAGCCGGAACCCGATCCGCCCGCGCCGCCGCCGCCACCATTGTTTCCACCACGCCGACCACCCAGCAAGGCGCTGAGCTTGTCCGACAATTTGCGGATGACTGCATCCAGATCGGGCGGTCCCTGCTCGCGTCCCCCACCACTCCAGGGATCGCGATTGCCGCCACCTGGTTCATTCCAGGCCATGTCGTACCTCAAAGTCGTCAGATAGATACTGTTGATACCGCCGGGATGTCAAAACCCGAACGCACCCATTCCGCCCGCAAGCCTTCCCGGCGGCATAACCAATCTACATTACCACGCGACGCGCGCACTTCGATCAGCCATTCGCCCGTCGGTTCCATTTGTTCAGCCACCACTGCGCCCAAATCGAACAGTTTGGCCCGCAAGCGAGCCGCTGTGGGCGGCAGGCACAAAAAGCCATGCACCGCATCCTCCTGTAACCGTTCGGCCAGCGCCGCTATCAGCACGTCGATCCCGGCGCCAGTGACCGCTGATACCCACACCGCCCGCACCTGGCCGTCGGCGTCACGTTCCAGCCGGGGTGGCCCGTCGCCCAAATCAATTTTGTTGAAAACCTGTAGTTGCGGCACTGCCGTTGCGCCGATTTCCGCCAGCACCGCCTCAACATGTTCGATCACCGCATCCCGGTCAGGATGGCTGGCGTCAATCACATGCAGCAATAAACGGGCTTCGCAGGTTTCCCGCAACGTCGAGCGGAACGCTGCGACCAGTTCATGCGGCAGGCGATTGATGAAACCGACCGTATCGGCCAGCACCACCGGTTCCGCGCCCGGAAGATCCAGCCGCCGCAGGGTCGGATCCAGGGTAGCGAACAGTTGGTCAGCCGCGTAGACGCTCGCCTGGGTTAAGGCATTGAACAGAGTGGATTTACCAGCATTGGTGTAACCGACTAGCGAGACGGTCGGCAGATCGGCTTTGCGTCGCGCCCGTCGTCCCTGCTCACGCTGCCGGTCAACCCGGTCCAGCCGCAGGCGAAGTTGCCGGATGCGATCCGCCAGTAGACGCCGGTCGGTTTCCAACTGGGTTTCACCGGGACCCCGCAGACCGATACCGCCACGCTGCCGTTCCAGGTGAGTCCAGCCCCGCACCAGCCGGGTGGACAAATGCCGCAATTGCGCCAGTTCCACTTGCAGCTTGCCTTCAAAACTGCGCGCCCGTTGTGCGAAAATATCCAGAATCAGTCCTGTGCGATCCACAACGCGGCATTGCAGAAACCCTTCCAGATTGCGCTCCTGACCTGGCGACAGGGCGTGATCGAAGAGGACCAGTTCTGCCCCGCTGTCCTGGACTGCGGTGCGGATTTCCTCAGCCTTGCCGCTGCCCACGAACAGGCGCGGATCCGGCGCCCGCCGATGTCCACCGATCAAGGCCACGCACTCGGCGCCCGCCGAAGCAGCCAGATCCTGGAACTCAGCGCGATCCTGGTCTTCGTCGTCGGCCCCATCCAGCAGCAGATGAACGAGAACGGCGCGTTCACCGCCGTGCGGGCGTTCGAACAAGCCGCCTATCGCGCCCGTCAGAGTGGCTCGCCGTTGACGCCGCTTTCATCTGTCGCCAGATTCAGCCGCACATTGCGCACCGGCACGACCGTGGAAATCGCGTGTTTGTAAATCATCTGACTGACGCTGTTCTTAAGCAGCACAACAAATTGATCGAAAGATTCAATCTGGCCTTGCAGCTTGATGCCGTTCACCAGATAGACTGAAACGGGAATTCGTTCCTTGCGCAAAGCGTTGAGGAACGGCTCCTGCAGGGAATGACCTTTTGCCATCATGCACTCTCCCTTGTTGTTATGAGACTGAAGAAAATACATCGCAAACGAGTTCAGCGCTACTCGCTAAAAATTCAAAAAAACAGATGGCACATAGCAAAATTCGAGCCTGTTCCTCAAAATGCCCGCCGGATAATCGGTTTACTGCCATTCCTGATGATATTGCTCATTGGAATGTCAAATATTGTACGGGCTTGCATTTTAACATAACCCATCCGGCATATTCTTAAAAAACCCGCGTGCGTCAAGGTAAGCCATAGCGTGTTCCAGCAAATGGCCGGAGCTGCTATCCAGCCAGGCGGCCTCCGATTCTGTACGCAGCCAGGTCAGTTGCCGCTTGGCGAACTGGCGGGTGGCTGCGACGCCACGCTCGATCAGCGCCGCATCATCCAGAACGCCATCCAGATAGGCCCACACCTGCCGGTAGCCTACCGCTCGCATCGCAGGTTTATCCAGGTCGAGATCACCCCGCTCCTGCAAACGCTTGACTTCGGCGATGAAACCCTGCTCCAGCATAGATAGAAACCGGCGTTTGATGCGCTCGTGCAACACGGATCTATCGGCAGTCAGGATCAGTTTAACGATTCGGAACGGCAAAGGTTCGTTACGCGGATGGGCCCAAAGTTCCGTCAGAGACTGACCAGTCAATTCATGCACTTCGAGCGCTCGCTGAATCCGCTGTGTATCGTGCGGATGAATGCGCGCTGCCGCAATTGGGTCAATCCGCGCCAGGCGCAGGTGCAGGGCCGCGCTGCCTTGCTCCACGCATTCCGCCGCCAGCCGGGCGCGAAGAGCCGGATCGGCGGATGGCAATGTCGCCAGCCCCCGTTCCAGCGCCCGAAAGTAGAGCATCGTCCCACCGACCAGCAGCGGCGTTCGCCCGGTTGCCTGAATGGCGGCGATTTCACGCAGGGCATCGGCCCGAAACTGGCCGGCGGAATAGGCTTCAGCCGGATCGAGAATATCGAGCAGACGGTGGGGAGCGATGCGGCGGGTTGCCTCATCGGGCTTGGCGGTGCCGATGTCCATGCCCCGATAGACCAGCGCCGAATCCACGCTGATGATTGCAAACGGCAGTCGCTGCACCAGTTCCACCGCCAGCGCAGTTTTGCCCGACGCAGTCGGTCCCATCAGAAACAGCACTGGTGGACGGGGATCGGCGACGGTCATGATTTTCTGAATCCGGGCGTGAATTCCAGATGAGGGTGAGGTGTGGCTTGGGAATACGAACCGTGAACACGG
>DEHY01000017.1:0-25387 GCA_002352185.1 Competibacteraceae bacterium UBA2788 | reverse complement strand
CGGCTGAGGAAGAACGAGGTTTTGTCGAGGTCGAATGCGAGGCCCTTCTCCCCGCACGCTTCCATCGCCTTGGGAATGTCCGGCTGTTCCATAAAGCCATAGCGCACGAATACCCGGTAGAAGCTCTGGCCCAGGTTGACGACTTCAACCCGATCCGCTTCGGCAACGTGGGGCACTTCGGCGGTCAGGACGGTGACCAGCACGTTGCGGGCGTGCAGCACCTCGTTATGCTTGATGTTGTGCAGCAGCGCCGAGGGCGCGCCTTCGGGCCGGCTGGTCAGGTAAACGGCGGTGCTGCTGACCTGCTTCAGTGACCTGTTTTCGATAGAACGGATGAACTGATCGAGGGGCATGGTCAGGTTGCCCATTTCCTTGAACAGGAGCCGTCGGCCTCGACGCCAGGTGGTCAGCGTGGTGAAAGACGCCAGCGCGATGACAATGGGGAACCAGCCGCCTTGCAATAGTTTGATGGCGTTGGCGGAGAAGAAAGCAAGGTCGATGAGCAGCAAAGCGCCGAGCAGAGGCGCGGCCAGCCATGGATTCCAGCGCCAGGCGAGAAAGATGACGAACGCGACCAGGATGGTGTCAATCATCATGGTGCCGGTGACTGCGATCCCATACGCCGCCGCGAGGTTGCTGGAGGACTGGAAACCGAACACCAGCGCCATGACTGCGAGATAGAGGGTCCAGTTGGTGAAGGGAACGTAGATCTGTCCCGCTTCCATGTGGGAGGTATGCACGATCTGCATTCGCGGCAGATAGCCAAGCTGGACGGCCTGCCGCGCGACCGAGAACGCCCCCGAGATGACTGCCTGCGAGGCGATCACCGTCGCCGCCGTGGCCAGCGCCACCATCGGGATCAGCGCCCAGCCGGGCGCCAACAGGTAGAACGGGCTTTGGATCGCGGTCGGATCCTTGAGCAGCAGGGCGCCCTGACCGTAGTAGTTCAGGACCAGCGCCGGCAGCACGAAGCCGAACCAGGCGGCGCGAATCGGGAATTTGCCGAAATGCCCCATGTCGGTGTACAGCGCCTCGCCGCCCGTCACCGAAAGGACGATAGCGCCGAGCGCGAGGAAGCTTTCCCAGGGATGACGGAACAGAAATTCGGCGGCATGGACCGGATTGAGCGCGGCGAGTACAGCCGGGGCCTCCCAGATGCTGAGCGCGCCCAGCACCGCAAGTACGCCAAACCAGGCGCACATGACGGGGCCGAAAAAGCGGCCGACAACGCCGGTGCCATGCCGCTGAATCCAGAACAGGCCGGTCAGGACGATTGCAGTGATCGGCAGCACATATTCCTTGAACTGCGGCGCGACCACCTCCAGCCCCTCGACCGCGCTGAGTACCGAGATGGCCGGCGTGATCATGCTGTCGCCGTAGAACAGCGCGGCGGCAAAGATGCCGAGCATGGTTACGAACCAGGTGGCGCGCGAGTTCNNACGCCGAGGATGCTCGCCGGCTCCACCGCCATGGGGTGATGCCCGGCGAAGGTTTCCTTGAGCGCGTAGAGCGGACTGGTGCCGATATCGCCAAACACGACCCCGATTGCGCCGATGATCAGCGCCGACGGGCGACTTTTGCTTTCATGCGCGGACATCGCACTATCCCCCCGATTTGTCGTTATTTGCATCCCGGATGGTGCCGCCTTCATCACCCGAACAGATAATGATGCAGCGCATCATAAGCAGCGACTGCGGCAAAATCAATTGATTGAATGCAGCAAGGATCAGGGCGACCGCGTTACGGATGAAGATGGCTTATATCTCGCGCCTGCCGGTGGTCAGCGTCCGCGCCGGAACAGCCGATCCAGTTCCTCCAGCGTCAACTGCGCCCAGGTCGGTCGGCCATGATTGCACTGGCCGCCATGATCGGTTCGCTCCATATCGCGCAACAGCGCGTTCATTTCCAGCAGGTTGAGCGGGCGGTTGGCGCGCACAGCGCTGTGACAGGCCAGGCCGGCGAGTACATCCAGGATCACCCGCTCCAGACGGTCACTGGCCTCATGCGCCGCCAGATCGGCCAGCGTGTCGCGCACCAGCCCGGCAATATCCAAGCCGGCCAACAGCGCCGGGATTTGCCGCACCGCACCGGTTTCCGGTCCCAGCACCGCTACATCCAAACCCGCTTGAGCAAACAGCGCGCCGTATTCCTCAATCAATTGGCGCTCGCGCGGCCCGACCGCAAACGTCACGGGCGTCATCAGGGTTTGCGTCTGGACGCGATCTTGCGCCAGCGCGGTTTTCATCCGTTCATACAGGATGCGTTCGTGGGCGGCATGCATATCCACCACCACCAGCCCGGCGGAGTTCTCGGCCAGCACATAGCAGCCGTGCAACTGCGCCAGTGCGTAGCCCAATGGCGACGACTCCGCAATCACATCCGGTTCCGCAGCCGCCGCTGTTGTCGGCGTGGAAGCATGAAGCTGCCCATACACCGCCAACCGCTCCCGAATCTGTGACGGCAAGCGCTGTTGTCCACGGTCGGCATCACCGCTGCGTCCGCTCCCGAACCCATCGGCGGGCCACAGGCGTTGACCGGCTTGAGTTACGGGCGCCGGCGCCGCGCCGGGCCGCGCCTCAGCCAGCGCAGTCTGCACCATCCGGCGGACGCTTTCGTGAATCAGCGCCGACTCGCGGAAACGCACTTCATGCTTGGCGGGATGGACATTGACATCCAGCGCCGCCGGCTCCAGTTCCAGATGCAGCGCCAGCGCCGGGTGGCGGCCCTGGGGGAGAATGTCCTGATAGGCTTGTCGGACGGCATGAGCAAGAGTTCGATCCCGCACCGGTCGGCCATTGACGAAGAAGTATTGCTGATCCGGCTGGGCGCGGGACACCGCCGGCAGCCCGATCCAGCCCCATAGATGCAAGCCGGTTTCATTGCGGTCGAGAAATACGCTGGCGGCAGCGAACTGCCGACCCAGCAGTTCGGCCAGCCGACGGGATTGCGCCTCGGCGTCAGGAGCCGGATCCAGGTCCAGCACCATGCGCTGGTTATGCCATAGCCCGAAACCCACCGCGAACCGGCTCAACGCCAGGCGGCGAATACTGTCCTCGATGTGGCCGAATTCGGTGCGTTCGCCGCGCAGGAACTTGCGGCGGGCCGGGACGTTGAAGAACAGATCGCGCACCTCGACCGTGGTTCCGACCGGATGCGGCGCGGGCAGGGGTTCGCCGATGGCATCGCCGCCATCGCCGGTCACTCGCCAGGCGGTGTCCTGATCCGCAGCGCGGGCCGTCAGCGTCAGCCGCGCCACCGAAGCGATGCTGGGCAGCGCCTCGCCCCGAAAGCCCAAGCTGGCAACATGCTGGAGATCGTCGAAGCGGGTGATTTTGCTGGTGGCGTGGCGGGTCAGCGCCAGCGCCAGATCGTCGGGATGAATGCCGGAACCGTTATCGCGAATCCGGATCAGGCGGATGCCGCCCTGTTCCACTTCAACCGTAATCCGGGTGGCGTCGGCGTCCAGGCTGTTTTCCAGCAACTCCTTAACCACCGAGGCGGGACGTTCAACCACCTCGCCGGCGGCGATCTGGCTGACCAGTTGGGGGGACAGACGCCGGATGCGCGCACTCATCATGAGGGGAATCCTGCGATTGGGGCGTGAAGCGAGCCGGGAGCAATGGCAGAGACGCCGCCGCTCCCGGCCCCGCTCACTTGATGACTTTCTGCAAGGCTTCCAGCACTTGCCGGGCGCCGGGTGAACTGTCGGGCTGATCGCTGGCGCTGCGCACTACAACGACCGTTTGCCCGCTCTGACCGGCCAGGCGCACCCGATAACGGGTTCCCGGCGCTGGCGCGTTCGACTTGCCGCGCCAGAATGCCAGTTTGGAGAAGAACCCTTCTTCACCCGGTTTCTGGTTCTCCTTTTCCGGATCGCGGTACTCCACCACATACAGACCCTGGCCGCGATTCTGCTCCTCCACTACGTAATTGCTGCTGTCCAGCGCCAGGCCCACCAAACGCCAGGCGCGGGAGTAGTCCTCGTTGATGAGCAACTGGCTCTCTCCGCCCTGCTCGACTAGGCGCGCCCGAGGCCCCGTCGTGGTCCCCGCCCTGGCTTGCTGCGCCTCGGCGCGCTTCTCCGATGCGCCCAGATAAACCGTCAGNNTCTTGCCATCCGCAGTCCGTTCCAGCCGGGTGCGGAACTTGTCGCGGGTGGGCGCTGAATAGAGGATATCCAGATATTTTTTCAGAAGGCCGCGCAGGCCGTCCTGGGGAATGTCCGCACGATTCTCCACCCAGTCGGTTTCCATGATGCCGATGGTCGGATCGTCGCGCTTCAGGGCGAAGCCGTTGCTGGTCCAGAACTCGCGCGCCTTGGGCCAGACCTGGTCCGGCGGCGCCGCGATCAGCAGCCAGCGCTGGTTGCCGTCCTGTTCCAGGGTAATGCCCGGCTGCTGCGGCAGCACCGACTCCGCCTTTCTGACTTGCTGCTGCTGCGCGCCGCCACGCTCGCTGGAATAGGCCGACAGGCTGGCGGAACCCGTGGGATTGATCTCCGGCACCACCAGCGTGTCATCAATGGTGGATGAAGTGAGATCGGGCGGCACCTCCAGCTTTGATGTCACCTTGCTCTGGCGGTAGTCCGGACGGCGATCCGGCAGCAGAGTATCGAAATTGGTGGAGCAGGCGGCCAGCGCACTCAGCGCCGTAGTCAGCGTTGCGGCGCGCCACAAGGGAGAAGGAAAGCGTATGGTCATGGCGTTCTCAGAGGATTCCGGCCTGTTGCATTGCCGCTCGCACCATCGGCTGAAACGATTCCGACAGGGGGGTCAACGGCAACCGGATACCTGGTGGAATCAGGCCCAACTGGCCGACCGCCCATTTCACCGGGATCGGGTTGGATTCGAGGAAGAGCGCTTGGTGCAGTCCACTCAACCGATCATTGATGGCCTCGGCCTGGGCGCGGTCGCCGGCCAGCGCCGCGACGCACAGGTCATGCATCAGGCGCGGCGCGACATTGGCCGTCACCGAGATCACGCCCTTGGCGCCGCTCAGGATCGCTGCGGCGGCAATCGCATCATCACCGCTGTAGACATCCATGCGTCCGCCGCAACGCCGCACCAATTCCTGAATGCGCTCAAGGGTGCTGGCTTCCTTGATGCCGATGATGTTGGGAGTATCGGCCAGCCGCTCGACCGTTTCCGGCTTTAGATCGCAGGCGGTTCGACCGGGCACGTTGTATAAAATCTGCGGAATGGCCACGCTGTCGGCGATCAGCTTGTAATGGCGGTACAACCCTTCCTGGGTCGGCTTGTTGTAATAGGGCGTCACCAGCAGACAGGCATCCGCACCGACCTCCATGGCGCGCTGAGTCAGATGCAGCGCCTCGGTCGTGGAGTTGGCGCCGGTGCCGGCGATGACCGGAATGCGGCCCTTGACCTGTTCCACCACCCGCTGCACCACCCGGATGTGTTCCGCAAAATCTACGGTCGCCGACTCGCCGGTCGTGCCGACGGCGATGATGCCATCCGTGCCATTGGCGATGTGAAACTCCACCAATTGCGCCAGCGCATCGAAATCCAGCGCGCCGTCCACCTTCATCGGCGTAACGATAGCCACCATGCTGCCACGAAACATCGTTTTACACTCTCTGTTTACCAGCAATCGCGGCATGTTACGGATACCCGGCGGGCTTGACAAGCGCTCGCCGGGGCGGTTTTCACCCCGATTGGTTTGCCTGTACACTGGACAAGATGTCATTCCCGTCTATTGGCCTGTAGGAAGCTCCCGCCGTGAAAAACTATTTGGTCGTTTCCGCTTTGGGTGAAGATCGCCCGGGTCTGGTCAACGAATTGTCCCGCGTGATTCTGGAATGCGATTGCGGCATTGTGGATAGCCGCATGACGGTATTGGGTGGTGAGTTCGCCACTTTGCTGTTGGTGCAGGGTAATTGGAACACTCTGACCAAGCTGGAGATGCAGTTCAAGCGGTTGGAGCAGGCGCTGAACATGATCATTATCACCAAGCGCACGGAGAGCCGCACCCCGACCGGCGACGTGTTGCCCTACGCGGTGGAGGTGGTGGCCGTCAATCAGCCGGGCGTCGTCCACCATCTGGCCAGCTTTTTCTCCAGCCGCTCGATCAACATCGAGGATATGGTGACTCGCAGCTACAGCGCGCCGCATACCGGCACCCCGATGTTTTCGGTCAACCTGGCCATCGGCATTCCGGCCAGCACCCACATCGCCCTGTTGCGCGAGGAATTCCTGGATTTCTGCGATGACTTGAATCTGGACGCGGTGATGGAACCGATCAAGGGGTAAAAGGCATGAGCATCAGCATGGGACAGCTTGTGCCCGACTTCAGCGCGGTCGCCACCGGCGACCGCATCGTCCGGCTCTCCGACCTGCGCGGCCAGCGGCTGGTGCTGTATTTCTACCCCAAGGACAACACGCCCGGCTGCACCGTCGAGGGGCAACAGTTCCGGGATTTGCACGAGCGTTTCACCGGGTTGAACACGGTCGTTTTCGGCGTTTCACGCGACAGTGTGCGCAGCCACGAAAACTTTCGCGCCAGGCAGAACTTCCCCTTCGATCTGATCGCCGACAGCGATGAAGCGCTATGCCGNNCGCAGCACCTTCCTGATCGACGAGAACGGGGTGCTGCGGCGGGAATGGCGCAAGGTCAAAACCGACGGTCATGCCGCTGCGGTGCTGGCGGCGGTTGAAGCTTTGGGGTAACGCCGCATCCCTGGNNGATCCGACGGCCCTGTTCCGGTTTCAGGAGCATGACATCCACTTGCCGATGATGGTGCTGGAGGAACTGGATCACGCCAAGAAAGGCGTGTCCGAAGTCGCCCGCAATGTCCGTCAGGTCAGCCGGTTCCTGGACGATGTGATCGCCGGGGCCAGCAAGGAGGAAATTGATCGGGGCCTGCCCCTGCCCGGTCTGCTGGATTTGCGCGGCGAACCGGTCAGCGGTCGGTTGTTCTTTCAAATCCGCCCCAACCGGGTCGCGCCACCCGCGAACCTGCCGGGCAATACTCCCGACAACGATATCCTGAGCATGGTGCTGACCCTGCAACAGGATCATCCACGCGGCCAGATTACGCTGGTGTCCAAGGACATCAATCTGCGGATCAAGGCCGCCATTCTCGGCATTCACGCCGAGGACTACTACAACGATCAGACGCTCGATGACGTTAATTTGCTGTATGACGGCACCCGCGAAATGGCGGCGGATTTCTGGGACAGTCACGGCAAGGCGCTGGATTCCTGGAAGGACAGCGGGCGCACCTTCTACCGGGTGAACGGCCCGGATGTAAAAAACTGGTATCCGAATCAGGGGCTGTTCCAGGCCGATGCCGCCGCCGTTTTCATCGTGCGCCAGTTGCGCGGCGAGGACGCCGTGATCGAAATTCTCAAGGATCACAGTGCGCCCAACCATGCGGTCTGGGGCATTACCGCCCGCAACCGCGAGCAGAATTTCGCTCTGAATCTGCTGCTCGATCCGGAGATTGATTTCGTGTCGCTGCTCGGCGCGGCGGGCACCGGCAAGACGCTGCTGGCGCTGGCCGCCGGTCTGGCCCAGACGCTGGACGCCAAAATTTACCGGGAAATCATCATGACCCGCGTTACCGTGCCGGTTGGCGAAGATATCGGTTTCCTGCCCGGCACCGAGGAAGAGAAAATGACGCCCTGGATGGGCGCGTTAATGGACAATCTGGAGGTGCTGGCTCCACGCGAAGGCGGCGAATGGGGCCGCGCCGCCACCGCCGATCTGTTGAGCAGCAAGATCAAGATTCGCTCGCTGAATTTCATGCGCGGACGCACTTTCCAAAGCAAATATCTGATTATTGACGAGGCGCAAAATCTGACCGCCAAGCAGATGAAAACCCTCATTACCCGCGCCGGCCCCGGCACCAAGGTGATCTGCCTGGGCAACATTGCCCAGATTGACACGCCCTATCTGTCCGAAACCACCTCCGGCCTGACTTATGTGGTGGATCGCTTCAAGGACTGGCTGCACGGCGGGCATGTCACCCTGCGGCGCGGCGAGCGCTCGCGGCTGGCCGAATTCGCCTCCGAGCGGCTTTAGAGGGATGCAGGAGGATTGAGCCATCGCCAAATCCAGCCCATCCCGCTATTTGGTCGGCATCGACCTCGGCACGACCCACACCGTGGTCGCCTGCGCGGATCTGCGCGCCGCCGCCGAGATTCAACTGTTCGCCATTGAACAACTGATTGCGCCCGGCGCAGTGGCGGCTCGGCCACTGTTGCCCTCGGTGCGCTATCACCCCGCCGCAGGCGAACTGGCGGCGGCGGATATTCAGTTGCCCTGGGTCTTCGTCGATCCCGGTGCAGTGGCCCATGTCATCCTGGGNNTGGCTATCCCATGTCGGTGTGGATCGCACCGCGCCGATTCTGCCGTGGGGCGCGGCGGAGGGCGTCGCCAAAGTCTCGCCGGTCGCCGCCAGCGCCAGTACGCTCGCGTATATCCGCGCAGCCTGGAATCAGCGCTTTCCCCGCCAGCCGCTGGAACGGCAGGAACTGGTATTGACCGTGCCGGCGTCCTTCGACGAGGCGGCGCGGGCGCTGACGGTGGAAGCGGCGCGGTGGGCCGGGTTGCCGCAATTGCGGTTGCTGGAAGAGCCGCAAGCCGCTTGTTACGACTGGCTGCATCGCCATCGCGCCGATGTGGCGACCGCTTTGGGCGAATCGCGGCTGCTGCTGGTCTGTGACGTCGGTGGCGGCACCACCGACCTGACCCTGATTCAGATCGAATCCGGCGAATCCGGCCCGCGCCTGACCCGGATCGGCGTCGGCGATCATCTGATGCTGGGCGGCGACAACATGGATTTGACCCTGGCCCGCACGGTTGAAACCCGGCTGGGCGGCGGGCGGCTGAACGCCGGCGAGTTGTCGCAACTGCTGCAACAGTGTCGGGGCGCCAAGGAACGCTTGCTGGCGCCGGATGCGCCGGAACGCACTTCGGTCACGGTGCTGGGCAGCGGAACCCGGCTGATCGGCGGGGCGCGTTCGGCGGAATTGAGCCGCGCCGAGGCGCAGGCGTTGCTGGTGGATGGATTTCTGCCGCAGGTCGGGAGCGCGGAGCGACCTCAGGGTCGGCGGGCGGCGGTGGTCGAATTTGGGTTGCCCTATGCCGCCGATCCAGCGATTAGTCGGCATCTGGCGGCCTTTCTGGCGCAACATGCGGATGCCTGCCGCCGGGCGCTCGGCGAGCGGGCGTTGCCGAGCCATCCGCCGATGCCGGATGCCGTGTTATTGAATGGCGGGGTGTTCCACGGCTCGGCTTTGGCGAATCGCCTGCTGGACATTCTGGCGGGCTGGCGCGGCGCGCCGTTGGCGCTGCTGGATAATCCCGAACCCGATCTGGCGGTGGCGCGGGGCGCAGTGGCCTACGGACTGGCGCGGCGCGGCCAGGGTTTACGGATCGGCGGCGGTTCCGCACGGGGCTATTTCCTGCGGGTGGACAGTGGCGGTCAGCAAAAGCAGGGCGTTTGCCTGTTGCCGCACGGCGCGGAAGAAGGGCGGGAAGTCCGGCTGGATCGCGTCTTTTCGCTGCGGCTGGGCGCGCCGGTGCAGTTTTATCTGCTGTCTTCGACCGGCGACGCCGTTTATCCGCCGGGGGAACTGGTGGAACTGGACGCGGAAGAATTCACGCCCTTGCCGCCGATAGCGACGGTGATCGAGAGCGAAACCGGGGTCGGCGAAGCGCGGGTGCAACTGACTGCGCAACTGACCGAAGTGGGGACGCTGGAGGTGGATTGCGTCGCGGTGGATTCCTCATTCCTTCCTCTTCCCATGGGAGCGGAGAACACCCACCCAGGGCGCTGGCGGTTGGCGTTCCAGTTGCGCGGCGACGCGGCGGCGCTGGCTCGCCTGCATCCGCGTTTTGGCGAGGCGGCAGCACGGCTGGAACGGTTTTACGGCGCTCGCGCCACGGATGTGGATCTGAAGGAAATCAAGGTGCTGCGCACGGATCTGGAACGGCTGCTCGGCCCGCGCGCGACCTGGGAAACGCCTCTGCTGCGTGAATTGTTCGGCGTGCTGTGGGCTGGCGCACGCCGCCGCCGGCGCTCGGCGGATCACGAACGCTTGTGGCTCAGTCTGGCCGGTTACTGCCTGCGACCGGGTTTCGGCTATCCGCTGGATGACTGGCGCGTGGCGCAATTGTGGACATTGTATCCGCACGGGGTGCAGCACAGCCGCGATGCCCAGGCATGGGCGGAATGGTGGACTCTGTGGCGGCGGGTGGCGGGCGGACTGAATGCAGCGGCGCAAGCGCGATTGAGCGATGATCTGCTGCTGGAATTGCGCCCGCTGACCGGCAAAGCGGCCAAGGATAAAAAGCTGGGCGTCGAGGACATGGCGCGCCTGGCTGCGGTGCTGGAGCGCTTGCCGGCGGCGCGCAAGGTTGAACTGGGCGCGCTGCTGTTGGCGCGACTGGAGCATAAAGGCGAATCACCGCAACTGTGGTGGGCGGTGGGTCGGCTGGGAACCCGGGTTCCCGCGTATGGCAGCGCCCACGATGTGGCGCCGGCAGCGACGGCGGCGATTTGGCTGGAGCGGGTGCTGGCGCTGGATTGGAAGGCGGTGATGCCGGCGGCGTTTGCCGCAACCCTGCTGGCGCGGTTGAGCGGGGATCGTGAACGGGATGTGAGCGAGGAGTTAAGGATGCAGGTGATGCAGCGGTTGCGGGCGGCGAAAGCGCCGGTTTCGTGGCTGCGGATGGTGGCGGAAGTGATCGATCTGGATGAGGCGGATGCCGGGCGAGTGTTCGGCGAGACGCTGCCGCCGGGATTGCGGCTGGTGAGCTGAATGGCTCGTTCTGAATGAACAAAGCCGGGGCGCAATCCCCGGCCTTTTCGATTAGGCGCAGCGCCGATTTTTTCAGGCTTAAAACTTGTAGCTGGCCTGTACGCCGATCAGATTGCCCGAACCGTTGTAGTCCAACTGCAAAGTATCGGTGATCAGCCCCGCAGGAGCGGGTATCAGGTTGATGGTGTTGTCGGTGCGGGAACTGGCAAAGTCGATGTACATGTAGCCGAAATCCACCGACAACTGTGAACTGGGGTGGTAACTGAATCCGAGGCTAAACACATTGCGATCAGAATCGGGAATGCGCGGGGTGCGAAATTCGGCGGAAGGCACCGGAGTCTGGTCATAGGCATAACCGGCCCGGAAGGTCCATTGCGGATTGTAGTCGTAGCTGACGCCGATATTAAACGACCAGCTATCCTCCCAGTTCTCTTCAGTCAAGCTCTGTGTCCCGTCGGCGAAATCCAGCTTCAATTCCTTGAACAGGCTCCAGTTCGTCCAGCGCACACTGCCCATCACCGCCCATTGATCATTGATCCGCCGGTAAGCGGCCAGCGCCATCCAGTCCGGCAAAGTCACCTTTGCCTTAGCGCCCACCTCGCCATTGCGACCCGGAATGTAGTCGCTGATGACGCGGTCGCCATCCACCGAATGGTGGATGCGCGAGCGGTAACTCAGACCGACCCGGGTGCTGGGGTCAAACTCATAGGTAGCGCCCAGATTGTAGCCAAAGCCCCAGCCGTCCGCCGTGACCTCGGCATAGCCGTCCCGGGTTGGACTGAGCGGGTTGAACAGCGCCTGGCTGAGCGTGGCGTCAACATACTGGGCGCTCACGCCGCCGCCGATGGACAGGTTGTCATTGACCCGATAGGCGATGGAAGGATTGATGTCCACCGTTTTCAGGTCCGAATCAACTGCGTGATAGCGGCCCACCCACCCCTGGCTGTAGCTGGTGCTGACGGCGAACGGCGCGGTCATGCCCAGGCCGAACCGCATCCGGTCGTTAATATCCATCGCGAAGAAGGCGTTGGGCACCACCTTGTCGGTGCCGCCGTCATCATTAGCGAGGCCCGAACTCGGAAGGGTCACAAACACCGGCACAGTGCCCGGCCTGGTGAGTACAGCGCCCAGATTGGACGGCAGGCGGATGGTCGAGCCGGCGTTATCCGCCTCCATGGAAATGCCGATGAAGGTCATCCCGGCCTGCGCCTGCATTCCTTTGCTCAGCATCATGTCGGCGGGATTGTAGTACACCGCCGAAACGTCGTCGTTCGGCAGGCTGCCCCCCGCGAACGCCCGGCCCAGGCCGGTCACGCTCTGCTCGGAGATTTGCAGTCCTGATGCCTGGGCGGAACTGGTCGCCGTGAGCGCCCCGGCCAGCCCCAGGATAAAAAGTAAGTGGCGTCTCTGTTGCTTCATCGCTGTGGTACTCGTTGTGATTGTCATCCAAGGATAGCGAATCGCCGCCCGATTTTCCTGGTTTGTGAACTTTTTTAAACAACGACTGTCGGGTGCGCCGCGTCTGGAAAGCCTGTCAAATCGGGTCAACGCCACGCTTCCCGCAGCGCAGCAGTCGTCGAACCGCCGCCGCATCAAAAGGCCAGTCCAGTTCCTCCCCCGTATCCCGGCGGTGCAACACCGGAATGCGGATGGCGTAGCGCTCCAACAATCCGGCGTCTTCGCTGATCTCCACCCGTCTGGCCGTCGCGCCGACTGCGGCCAGAATCAGGGCTTCGGCCTGCTCGCACAGATGGCAACCCAGCGTGGCGTAGAGCACCAGATTCGTTTTGTTCTCCTGCTCTTGCATTGTTCATCTTCCCCATCAACGCCTACACCACTCACCCATGCGCCGCTCCCGATGCTGTCCGGCGCGGAAGCGACTATGCTTTATCATCCTCAATTTCCTACTCTCATCCCGGAACCACGCATGGTCAGATTGCTGCACGAACTGATACTTGATCAAGCGAAACCACATCCTGCCGCCATCGCTATCGTTCATCGGCAGGCAACCCTGGATTACGCCACGCTGGTCGGCCAGATTCAGACCGTCGCACGCGGGTTGCTGGCGCTCGGTTTGAATCGGGCGGAACGGGTCGCCATCTATCTGCCCAAGCGGCTGGAGGCGGTTACTGCCCTGTTCGGGGTCTCTGTTGCCGGCGGCGTGTTCGTACCGGTCAATCCGCTGCTGAAGCCGGATCAGGTCGTCTATATCCTGCGCGACTGCAACGTGCGGGTTCTGGTCACGACCCGCGACCGCGCCGACTTACTGGAGCCACTGCTGGCGGATTGCCCCGACCTGCATACCCTGGCGCTGGTTGACGCCGAATCCGTCTTGCCCCAACGCCTGCGCCATTTTCAAACCATCGGCTGGCCGACGCTGCTGACGGCGGAGAGCGCCCGTTCGCCGGCGCAGGTGATCGATACCGATATGGCGGCCATTCTCTACACCTCCGGCAGCACCGGCAAGCCCAAGGGCGTTGTATTGTCGCACCGCAACATGCTGACCGGCGCCTATAGCGTTGCCGAATACCTCGGCAATCGGGCCGATGACCGGGTTCTGGCGGTGCTGCCGTTCAGCTTCGATTATGGCCTCAGTCAATTGACGACTGCATTCGTGGCCGGCGCCCGCGTGGTGTTAATGGACTATCTGTTGCCCCGGGACGTGATCGCTGCGGTTGCCCGCGAGGGCATTACCGGTTTGGCGGCAGTGCCGCCGATGTGGGTGCAACTGGCGCAACTGGAGTGGCCGACGGCGGCGGTAGCCAGCCTGCGCTATATCACCAACTCCGGCGGTGCGATGCCGCGCGCTACGCTGACGGCGTTGCGTCGCGCCCTGCCCAGGACCACGCCTTATCTGATGTACGGTCTGACCGAGGCATTCCGCTCCACCTACCTGCCACCCGAAGAAATTGACCGCCGCCCTGATTCCATCGGCAAGGCCATTCCCAACGCCGAAATCCTGGTGGTGCGCGAGGATGGCACTCCCTGCGCGCCGGGCGAACCGGGCGAGCTGGTGCATCGCGGCTCGCTGGTGGCGCTCGGCTACTGGAATGATCCGGCCAAGACCGCCGAGCGCTACCGCCCGGCGCCCGGTCAGAATCCCGGCCTGCCGCTGACCGAACTGGCGGTCTGGTCCGGCGACACGGTGCGNNCGGGTCAGCCCGACCGAGATTGAGGAAGTGCTGTACGGCAGCGGCCAGATCGCTGAAGCTGCGGCGCTGGGTATTCCGCATCCGGCGCTGGGTCAAGCCATCATCGCGGTGGTTAAGCCGCTGGGGCAAGCGTTCAACGAAAGCGAATTGATCAACCACTGCAAACGTCAGCTGCCCAATTTCATGGTGCCGCTGCAAATCATCGCCCGCCAAACCGATCTGCCGCGCAATCCCAACGGCAAGATTGATCGCAAAAGCCTGGTTGAGGAGTTGCGCGACCGGTTTCCGGAGTCGGCGTCATGAGTGCGGTTAAACCCGCCCATGCGCCGATGAGCCAGTTCCCGGTGATTGATGACTGCCTCCATATTGGCGGCATTTCTCTGCCGCAACTGGCGGCGCAGGTCGGTCAGACCCCGTTCTACGCCTATGATCGCAGGCTGCTGGATGCACGGGTAGCGCTGCTGCGGCGGGTGCTGCCCTCCGCCATTGAACTGCACTATGCGATGAAAGCCAATCCGATGCCGGCGCTGGTGCAGCACATGGCGGGCCTGGTGGACGGATTGGACGTAGCGTCGCAGCACGAGATGAAGGTGGCGCTGGACGCCGGCATGAACCCGGCTGCGATCAGTTTCGCCGGCCCCGGCAAGCGCCCGCCGGAACTGGCCGCCGCCATCGCCGCCGGCATCACCATCAATCTGGAATCCGCCACCGAACTGGAAACCGTGGCCCGGCTGGGCCGGGAACAGGACCGGCGACCCCGGGTGGCGGTGCGGGTCAATCCCGATTTCGAGTTGAAAGCCTCCGGTATGAAGATGAGCGGCGGGCCGAAACCGTTTGGCGTAGACGCTGAACAGGTCCCGGCGTTGCTGCGACGGATCGGCGCGTTGGACGTAGCGTTTCAAGGCTTCCATATCTTCTCCGGTTCGCAGAACCTGCGCGCCGAGGCCATTGTTGAAGCCCACGACCGCACGTTTGAACTGGCGCTGCGGCTGGCGGTGGATGTACCGGCCCCGATTCAGTCGTTGAATATTGGCGGCGGCTTCGGCATCCCCTATTTTCCCGGCGATACCCCGCTGGATTTGGCGCCCATCGCCGCCAATCTGGAACGCCGGCTGCCCGAAGTGAAGGCGCGGTTGCCGGAAGTGCGCGTCGTGGTGGAGCTGGGCCGCTATCTGGTGGGAGAGGCAGGCATCTACGTCGCTGAAGTGGTGGATCGCAAGGTGTCGCGCGGCCACACTTTCCTGGTCACCAATGGTGGCTTGCATCACCATCTGGCGGCGTCCGGCAACTTCGGCCAGGTGATCCGCAAGAATTACCCGGTGGTGGTCGGCAACCGCGTGGTGGGAACCGAACGGGAAGTAGTCTCGGTAGTTGGGCCGCTCTGCACTCCGCTCGATATCCTCGCCGACCGGATGGATCTGGCGAAAGCCGATGTCGGCGATTTGATCGTGGTGTTTCAATCCGGCGCTTATGGTTTGACCGCCAGCCCGGCTGCTTTTCTCAGTCACCCGCCGTGCGTCGAGGTGCTGGTGTAATCCGTTCAAACTCATAGAACGGCCGTTGCTCCACCCCGTACTCCTCAATTCGGCGCAGGAAAACAAATCCACACCATTTTAGCCAGCGGACATGAACTTCATTGCGGGCGTCCACGTAATTCCAGAGGGTTGGATAGCGCTCGTGAAGCTTATCAATCCATTTCCGGCTGTAGCGCAAGAAAGTAATGGAATGATGGATTAGCTCGTCTGAGCCAAGAAACCAGATACGGCCTACATCAGCCGCGCAAGAATCCGGGACAACGCCGAAAATGGCTATCGGATTACCGCCTTCGCCGATGATGCTGAAGCAGGGATCCGACCAGGCAATACTCTGTTCGAGAAGAACAAGCGGATCTTCACCCACAGCCGATTTGATTTCCTGAAGATCAGCCTGGCGTAATTTTAGAGCCAGCTCGGCAGCATCCACGATATGAGCGGGACGAACCGCGATCATGGAGTGCCGAACCTCACGGCTATTGCGCTCCCAGTCTGGCCAATTCCTGCTGCACCAGTCTTCTGAACGGATCCGCCGCCGTTGATTCCGAGAATGAGATAAGTATCGTTCTGGCCTGGCTGGTGCCGACATTTCCAAGCCCGACCACCGCTCTTTCCACAACAGCGCCAGTGCCGGACTTCAGGCCAAGCTCCAGCGCAGTCAGGATTTCCTCGCTGCGCAACTCAGCCAGAGCATCAATGGCGCGCAATTGCCGGGCGCTATCCTGACTGGTTAAATCGGTTGTGAGGGACGCCAGAATCTCCCGGCGGCGTGATTCATTATCAATCAGATTCAGCGGCAACTGGCTGCGTATCCTGTACAGCCGACCTTTGTTGGTCGCGGCGTCGGTTATCTCAAGATCAATCTCGGATGTGATGGTGTGCGGACCAGGCTTAAGAAAATGCAAATACCGGTTGAGGAGTATTTCCTTGGAGCCGCGCCTGCCGGGAGGAACCTCGGTAATCTCCGCCAATCCCCCAAATTCATAATAAGGATCAAGCTGTTCAACTCCATGATCGGCCCGGAAACGATAACTGTCGGCGCTGCCGTTGCCGATGGAAAACCAGACGGGAACATTGCTTTGGTTATGATAGGAAAATTCAACGTAAATTGGCGTTCCCAATATCTGCTCACTGAGAAGAATCGTAAACACGGCTTCGAACATGACTAACCGCCTTATCTAAAAAGGTTCATCCGATACGAAGGGTCCGCCGGGTCCGGTTTTTTCAACCTTAAACCACCATTCTCCAGGCTTTTTCTCGTAAACGGTATAGGTGATGGTGTAGTTGACAAACGGAACCCACCCACAGCCACAAACGCTACAATTGTAGTCGTAAGTCTGCGTCACCGTATATGAGCCGGCTGAGGGTGGAGACTTTACAAGCGTGCGAGGATGCCTGTGGGTATCCTGCGCCACTCCGCTCGAAGCAGCTATTCCGCTGCCCGAAGGTATTCGCTGCGACTGTCCGCTCTCCTTTAACGTAGAACCGTCCGATTTTTGGAAAGGAGGATTTGGCATATTACTATAGGTGATTTTTTCGGTGACGTTGCAAGTGCCTAAATCGGCAAGACTGCCGGTGGGGCTTTCCCAGGTTACTTTGACCTTCAAGCCGAAATCCAGGTTTTTGGCTATCAGCGTGCTGGTGCAATTGACCGGGTGATGGCATTCCTTCTTTTGCAGCGGACACGGTTCCGACGTTTCTTTGGGCGGAGTCGCCGGCTGTTTTTTGGCCTCTTCGCCCTGTTCTTCTCTTGGAGTACACCCTGCTATACACATGGTCGAATATTCCCGCTTTTAAGCCAATTTTAAGCCAGCCACTTTTCCAAATGCGCCATCGCGCTCTTATAGAGCGACTCGCCTTTCCTGGCCGGATCGCTGAGCGATGCATTGCTTAACACCGCTTCGGCCCAAGGGTATTGCGGATCACGATCAAAGCTGCTGCCCAGCATGAACATCAGGCAAATATAAGTGGATATGCCCGGATCGCTGCTCAGGTTATAGCCTCTGGCGGACTGATAGCCCTGGCGAACCAGTTGCCGCACATTGGGATCGCCTACAGCTTCATACTTTTCGGGGAACAGTGAATACAGCAGCTTCAGCATATAATCCCCAAAACTGATCTGTTTATCTTCACCAGCTCGCGATAAAGCGCTAACAGGCAACTCACGCGCTTTTCGCAACGCCCTCTCCAGATACTGATTGTCCTTGCCCGCTGATCCATTAAGATAGGCCATCGCCCGGTCGTATAATCGGCTGGCGCGGACATTCGGGTCGAGGATATATTTATCGGTGAGGATCTTCGCCGCCCAAGGCAATTGCAGGTCGCAATCGAAGTAGCTTCCCAGCATAAACATCAAGCCCACATAAAGATGCACATCGCGCTCGGAGATAAGGCCATATTTCTCCGCCCGCTCAAGACCCAGGCGAATCACCTTGCGTACCTGATCCGAACCCAAGATCGCGCAGTGCCTGGGGAAAAATTCCTCAAGGTGTTCGATCATCCGGTTTTCAAAATTTCTGATGGCCGCCTTCTCGAAGGCCATCATCTGAGTTTCACGAATCACCAACATGGTCAGCAATCCTCATTTAGGCTGCTGCGCGACATTTCGCATCAATCGTACCCGCTCGCTCCCGCACTGCGGCCCATCGGACCAGAACTTCAACAGGACCATTGGATCCTCATCTTCGGCAATATAGCGCAGCACCGGGCTGAATACTATTCGCAGTTCTTTTGCGTTGCAGGTCGGCAAATACACCCGCAGCACCCGTGGATCGTAATAGCGGAAATAAACCGGCTTGCCTTCAGGCGTGTATACCATCAGGAAAGTTCGGAAGTGTTGCCGCAAGGCGCGAAAATTCGCGTTGCTGACTGCGAAAATGCCCCAGTGTTTTCCCCATCCTTCCGATAAAACCCACTCGGCGAAAGGAGTTTCAGGCTGAAATACCGCAAGATAAGGCGCCGCCTGCGCCACATCGGGTTCCAATTCGCCGCGCAACAGGCAGACTGATTCGATCTGCCATCGCGCCAGCATTTGCGGCAGTTCAGGAACCGAGGCGCCATCAAGCACGGCATAAACCGTCGCGTCCGGGATAGCGAAGATCTGTTCGCGCAAAACCCCAAGCGGAATCTTGTCAGACATGGCGCAAACTCCGATTTGTCCCATTGAATACCCGCATGATCATGATCCACCACCAGCCGCCCGTTGCGCTTCCTCAGCCCGCCGCGCTTCCTCGCACTTTTCGCAAAACGGAGCGCCGGACTGGGCGGCGCTGGTCAGCGCCTGTGCCTGCGGGCTTTCATACGCGCCGACGCTTACCGAATCCAGGGAGGACGCCTGCTTTTGAATCGGCGTCGCCGCCGCATCGGAGAGTTCGCCGGGTTCGGCATTGGCCGCTTCCTGCGGCGCGGTCGGCGCGGTCGGCGCCCCCGGTGAACTGCCCGCGCCTGATCCGGCAGAAGCGCCGCTGCCGCCGCAATTGATATTAACCATCGAGCCATCAATAGACACGATGCCGTCGGCCTTGATGGCTACGGTTGTTCCCTTGATCGACACTCCCGCACTGCCAATGGTGACAAAATTGCCGCCGACTTTAATCGTCAACTGCGAACCAGCCTCAATTACCACCGTTTGCCCAGCCTTGATATGAATGGCTGACGAAGCGTCCATTGCGTAATTGCCGCCGGTTTTCTCCTGAATATCGCCAACCACATCAATAGACAAAACTCCCTCTATTTTCTGATTGTGATCGCCCACCACCTTCTGATGTTTATCGCCCTCGACTTTCTCGAACTGATCTCCGCTGCCGCCATCGCCGGATTTGACGATCAGATGCTTTTCACCTTCAACCTGCTCGAATTGTTTTTTCTTGACGATCAGGTGGCGCTCATTGCCGATCCACTCCAGGGCGTTATTCTTAACCCGGATGTCCTGATTGCGCTCGGCGTGCAGAAAGATTTGTTCCGATCCTTTCTTGTCCTCAAAGCGGAACTCGTTAAAACCATCCCCGCCGGTGCTGGACAGGCTTTTGAGGGTGGACATCGTTTTGTTGTCGGGAAGCGTATACGGCGGCTTGTTGATGTCGTTGTAGACCCGACCGGTGATGATCGGACGATGCGGATCGCCTTCCAGGAAATCGACAATCACTTCATGACCGACCCGGGGCAGATACAAGGTTCCCCACTTTTTGCCTGCCCAGCTCTGTGCGACCCGAATCCAGCAGGAGCTATTCTGATTGGCTTCGCCGTAACGATCCCAATGGAATTGGCATTTAACCCGGCCATACTGATCAGTATGAATCTCATCGCCGGATGCGCCGACCACAATTGCGGTTTGCGGACCTTGCACCACAGGCTTGGGATTGATGCGCGGCGCCCGGTATTGTTGCTGGGCGTCAATGGCTGTGATTCGCCCCACATAAGGCTTGGCCGCATCTATGCCCGCCACTGATTCGTAAGTATCCGATTGCAGGTCGTGAACCGCAGACACAATCAGATACTTGCGGTTCTGATCCTCGCGCCCGTAATGGGTCAGGCTGAACAGATAACCGACAGCCAGCCCGCGTGCGATGCCCTGGCCCCGCAGGATTTCGTGCTGGGCCAGCAATTCCTGCAACCGCACTGCGCTGTAGGCATTGCCATCGCTGGCTTCAGTGTAGTCGCCCGGATAGTCGTACATGGGAAGATCAGCCATGGCGTGATCTTTTGGCGTAGATGCCAAGGTGCGCAGATTCTTGCGCGGCGCCATGAAGTCGAAATCATTCAGCGCATAGGCTCCGGACTGCACCTGCTTTTCAACCGTCCATTCATAGATGTGATCACGTTCGCGAAATTCCTGCACATCGGGCGGGTAATAAGGTACCTGGTCATAACCGGAAAATGTGCTATGCGAGCCGGGATTATCCGCCAGCACCAGAGTGTGCTTGCCGTTTTCGTGGGTGAAGTAGTAGTAGATGCCTTCCTGCTGCATTAACCGGCTGACGAAATTGAAATCCGTCTCCCGGTATTGCACACAGTATTCCCAAGTGCGATAGCTGCCGCTGAGTTTGGTCGGTATAAAATCGTTAAAGCCGTGATCGTGGAAAACCTGCTCGATGATGGCGGGAACGGTCATATTCTGGAAAATCCGGCAATCCGAAGTCCGGGTCAGAAACCACAGCCACGGACTGAGCGTCGCCCGGTAGAGTCCATAGCGCAGCCCGCGCATTCCCAGATAACTGAAGCGGGTGACGAAGCCATTGAAGTAACGGGTTCCGCCCCCACGCGCTTCCGGAAGTTCCATGCGCACGGTCATGTTCTTGCCCAGCACCTCGGATAATGCGATGTCAGTGCGCTCGCTGAGCAGTTCGAGATCAAACTCGAACAGGCGCCCCAACTGCTCGGTGGCGGTCATGCGTCCGAAGACCAGGACATCCTCGCCCAGCGAAGTGCCGACCGCGAAGATACGGTGTTTTTGGGTGATAGTGGGCATGTTCTGGACTCCGCAAACCTGCTGCCGTGACGGCTGTGCTGCTGTGAAATGAGTGTAGCGCAACCCCAGTGAAAAACCGGTGGCTACCCGTCGTCAACTTTGCCAAATTCGCACTAGACTGTGAACATTGAACCCTGTTCCGGAGATTCAACGTCATGCCTGGCCGAATGGAATTTCAGCTTACGTTGCCCCAGTCCGCCCCACTTCTGACCCGCCGGGAGGCTGGCGCGCCGCTGCGCATCCTGATCATGGCCGACTTTAGTGGGCGTAATCATCGGGAAGCATCGGCGGACCTTCCTGATCTGGACAACCGGCCATTGTTACCGGTTGACGTGGACCATTTTGATACGGTCATGGCCCGGTTTAGCCCGAAAGTATCGTTGCCGCTTGGGGTAAACGGCGCGGCGCTCACGATCAGCTTTGGCCAGCTTGACGATTTTCACCCAGACGCGCTGTACCAGCGGCTGGAGCTGTTTCAGGCTCTGCGCGGCAGTCGCGCTCGCCTGCTCAACCCGGCCAGTTTCGATCAGGCCGTCGCCGAACTCAGTCCCGCGTCGCCCCGCAGCTTATCACAAGCACAATCCGGGCCAACCGTCGCGCCGGAGGGTGAAGCGGATCTATTCGAACGGCTGCTGGGACAACCACCCGTGGCTACTCCGCTGCGTCGTCGCCTGACTGATCCTGGCGCAGCCGCGATCCAAAGCCTATTGCAAATGGTGGTGCAGCCGCATATCGAGCGAACCGATCCGCGCCAGCCCGCTTGGGTGGCAGCGGTGGATGCCGCTATCGGCGAACAGATGCGGGCAATCCTGCGTCAACCGGCATTCCAGGCGTTGGAAGCGACGTGGCGTGGGGCGCATAGCCTCATTGCCCATCTCGATAGCGATGCAGTGCAGGTTTTTTTGCTGGATGTCACCCGGTCGGAATTGCTGCTTGACCTGCGTGCGGCGGACGGTCATCTGCAGGCAACCAGCCTTTACCTGCGGCTGATCGACCGTGGAGTCCACGCCCACAGTGGCGAACCCTGGTCATTGCTGGTGGGCGACTACGGCTTTGGCGCCGGCGCGGAAGACATTGCGCTGCTGGCAGCGCTGGGATCACTGGCTGCGCATGCGGGCGGGCCCTTTCTGGCGGCGGCGGAACCCGGCGCGCTGGGTTGCGCTGCGGTGGCGCAACTGGCTGATCCGGCGCAATGGGCGGCACTGCCCGCCGACGCTGAACAAAACTGGCGGCGGTTGCGAACCAGCGCAGTCGCGCCCTGGATTGGGCTGGCCTTGCCGCAAATTTTGCTTCGGATGCCTTACGGTCAGAAGACCGATCCGATTGAAGCATTCGCTTTCGAGGAAATGCCGGCGGGCCGCGATCCCGAAGCGTATTTGTGGGGTAATCCCGCTTTCGCCTGCGCCCGGCTGATCGTGGACGCCTTCACGGAAAATGATAGGGCTTTCAGACCTGGCGATGTGCTGGATATCGTGGATTTGCCGATGCATATTTATGAGGAGGCCGGCGAGCGGGTGATGCAGCCCGCGACTGAGGCGCTGCTGGGCGAGCGGGCGATGAACGCCATCCTGGCGCGGGGGATCATGCCGTTGCTGGGGCAGCGCCAGCGCAACGCGGCACGGCTGGTGCGATTCCAGTCGCTGGCCGATCCGCCGGTCGCGCTGGCGGGGGCGTGGCGATGAAGGTCTGGATATTACGGCCTCCACAGCCGCTGCATCCTATCGTGAGAGCCAAACCATGAATGCTGTCGTCGCGCCGCATCGCCATCGGATTACCGTAGAGGAATATCACCAGATGGGCGAAGCCGGCATCTTCGGCGAGGATGACCGGCTTGAACTGCTGGAAGGAGAATTGTTTGACATGGCTCCTATCGGTATCCTGCATGCCAATACGGTCTCCAGACTGGTTCATCTATTCTACTCTGCCAAGGACCAAGCGGTTCTGTGGGTGCAAAACCCTATTCTCTTGTCAGATTCGGAACCTGAACCCGATCTGGCTTTGCTCAAGCCTGGGGATTACTGGCAGCGCTTGCCAACCGCTGCCGATGTGCTGTTGCTGATTGAAGTTGCGGATAGCACCGTGCAATACGACCGCGATAAGAAAATTCCCTTGTATGCACGCTGCGGCATCGTCGAAACCTGGCTGATGGATGTGAAGGCGAAACGGGTGGAGGTTTACCGCGAACCCAGTCCAGAGGGCTATCGCACGCTGCTGATGTGCGGGGAGCGGGACTGCGTGGCTCCGCTGGCGCTGCCGGAAGTCGCCCTTGCATTGGCGGAGATTGGCTGGTCTTGACGATGCCAGCAAAGCGCATCCTGATGATCGCCTACCATTTCCCGCCGCTGGCCGGCAGCAGCGGGATTCAGCGCACCCTGCGTTTCGTGCGCTATCTGCCGGAATTTGGCTGGGAGCCTATCGTGCTGACCGCGCATCCCCGCGCCTACGAACGCAGCAGCGATGATCAGCTTGCAGATATTCCTGACGGGGTGGTCGTAATGCGGGCGCCGGCTTTCGACACGGCGCGGCATTTTGCCATTGCGGGGCGTTATCCGGGCTTCCTCGCCCGTCCCGACCGCTGGGTAAGCTGGTTGCCGGGCGCGATATGGGCCGGTCGGAAGCTGATCAGGCAATATCGTCCGCAAGCTTTATGGAGTACTTACCCGATTGCTACCGCACATTTGATCGGTCATGCCTTGCATCGTGCCTCCGGCTTGCCCTGGATTGCCGACTTTCGCGATCCGATGGCGCATGACGGCTATCCGGCAGATCCGAAAACCTGGGCAGGTTTTAAACGGGTTGAGGAGACTGCGTTTAAGTGCGCCGTTTTTCGCACCTTCACCACCCCCGGTGCGGTGCGGATGTACCGGGAACGCTATCCAGAAGCGCCCGCTGAGCGCACCGTGCTAATCGAAAATGGTTATGACGAAGACAGTTTTATCGGGCTGGAGGTCGGCGCAGCAGCGAAGGGAGCGCTCAATCCGGGTAAGATCACTCTGCTGCATAGCGGTATTGTGTATCCCATCGAGCGGGATCCGACGCAACTGTTCCGGGCAATGGGCATCTTGTTGAAGTCCGGTCAACTCAATTCGGCGCGCTTTGTATTACGGTTGCGCGCTACGGCGTACGATGACTGGCTGAAGGGGTTAGCGGCAGAGCATGGAATCATCGGCGCCGTCGAACTGGCTCCCCCTTTGCCCTACCGCGAGGCGCTGGAGGAGATGCTGCGGGCTGATGGGTTGCTGGTGTTGCAGGCGGCGAACTGCAACGATCAGATTCCAGCGAAGATTTATGAATATCTGCGGGTCGGTCGCCCGATCCTGGGTTTGACCGATCCGGTAGGCGATACTGCCGAGGCTTTGCGCCGGGCCGGAGTGTCCTGCATCGCGCCGCTTGACGATGCGGAGGCCATCGCCGCCGCCTTGACCGATTTCATCGCGCAAATACAGGCAGGTTCCCTGCTTCAATCGAGTACCGAAGTGGTCAGCGCTGGTTCACGCCGCCAGCGTAGCGCGGATCTGGCTGGACTTTTGGACACTGCTGTCGGTGTTCATACATGAACCACTCCTATCCCCTGCCCCGGGGCCCGGTGCTGGGTTTCGGCTTCCGTCGCTGACCCATTCGGAGATTCAAGCCATGCTCGAATTGACTCACGCTGATCTCAAGCAAACTCGTTTTTATCAGGACGGTTTTTAATGAAGGTCAGAAGGAAGGCCAGAGGGAAGGGCTGGAAAAAAGTCTTCAGGAAGAAAGCAGCATGTTGGTGCTGCGATTATTACAGCGGTGCTTTGAGGCGCTACCATCAACCAAGAGGAACGCATTCGCAGTTTGTCGCTGGCCCAAGCTGAAGTGCTGCTGGATTGTTAGACGCCGGGGGAGTTGGAAGTGCAGTTGGATGACAGAGCCAATCGAGCAGGAGTGCGTTAGAACTCCGCTGGCGAAACTTTCCGGCTTCGCAATTTATCGGCGACTTAGCCGGGTCTTTATCCTTTTTACCTGTTGCGCGGTCTGCTTCAATAAGCCGAGTACCCGCCCCTTAATGCTATGACTGAACAGGAATAATGTTTCGTGATCGCGGCTGTCGGTACTCCAAGCCATCTTGTGCTGCATGACATCTCCGAGAAAATCGAACTCCTGGTAGCCATCATCGAAGGCTCGGCGCAGAGCAGCCTCCAAAACCAAAGCTCCAGGCGAAAACTCCTGGAATGCGTCATTAAAAGAGGTCTTAATCTGGCCAAGGCGGCGATTCCATCGGTAACAGAGGTTGTAAGCCGCCGGTTCCTGTCGTACATATAACACATTAGCAAACAACAAATTTTCACGCCCCATCATTGGCAACAGTTGTTCATGATACCGCAGCTCCATGGGCCGCCCTGTAATATCCATGTCAGCTTTGACTTTCCAGCTTCCAGCTTCAATTTTAAGCACATCATGGAGAAGCTCTGCGCTGTCATC
>DEHY01000044.1 GCA_002352185.1 Competibacteraceae bacterium UBA2788 | reverse complement strand
AGAACCCTCGAAGAACCTTAAATCCTTAGCAGAAGACTATTCAAGAACCACTGTTGCTGTCAGAAAATTTTACACCTTGCCGGAATGATATAAGTTCATATAACTATTTGAATAATAATCAATTACCAAATAATCTCGTAGAATGCACAATAAATCTCTCAATTTTCTATAAAAAATCACTGTTATATTTTACAGTAATAAATGCTACTTAAAATTCATGATATTGATTTTATTAATATAAATCTACATGGCTTGTTTGTTGCTTTCTATTTCGATTGCGATCCCGCAACCAGCCTTTGGAGTTAAAGCCATGAAACGACATCTCCTCTCCTCTCCTCTCCTCTCCTCGTAGCTGCCGCCCTAGCAATAATCGGTCTCACCAGCATCCCGGCAGCGGCGACCGAAATCACGGTCAGCGGAGGATTTAATATTCTCGAAAATAGGGCCGAAAACTCCGTCGGGTTAGGCCCTGGAATTCGCTACAGTTTTGGCGCACAGACAGTTTTTCCGAACGGCGCTAACGGAACAACTGGCATTGCGACCCAGAATGGCAAGGAGGTCGGTCTATTCAATCAGGGGTTCAGTATTGCCCTCAACAGGTTCGGTGGTGTCATCAATCCCAACGCACCAGAATATATCAATCTCGATCTGACTGGCTCCTGGAATATGGCCTTCACCAACGGAACCGACAGCGCCATCGCAAGTACACCGACGCTCAATGGTGCCTCACCTATGCCCTTCGTGAGCAGCGTGACGATATCCGGGAGCGGGCCTGCGCCCACCTTCAGTTGGACGATCCCAAATACAGTCGTGCCTGATGGCGTCACTATCCAAATCCGTGATACAACCGATTTAAGGGGGCCCGGCGCGGGCGCCGCCAACATCATCTATAGCAATACCGTCTCTAGTGCCTTTAACAGCTTCACGGTGCCCACCAATATAGGCTTGCAGACGGGGCACCTCTATTCACTGGAGATCGTCCTGCTGGACACGCGGAATAACCAGGCTAACGGATTTTTCCCAAATCTCCTTAGCGTCTCCCGTTCGTTTTTCGACTTCTCCCTTTTACCTGAAGGCTCACCACCCAACGTGGTGCTGCCTACGTTGATCCTGGGAGACACGCCGTATTACAGCTTCAATACCAGTGTGGTAAATGGCGAAACCGTGTTTATCGACCCGCTGGTGGCGATTGGCTACGACTACCAAATCGGTGCTGGTGACCCTAGCTTCGCCTCAGTTCTGCTGCCGACCGGCGTCGGTGACAATTTCTTCGATCTGTGGCTGTGGAATGGAACACAGTTTGTTGACAGCCTGATCAAACTCACCGGAGGCATTGCATATACCTTCAATAGCCCTGTAGACCGGTTCCGCATCCTGGGCATTGAGACTTCGGCTGGGCTGGACCCCAGCAATACCACTGCGTTCATCACTGGACTGACGTTTAATGGAAGCGGGCAGTTTACGGGAACCATGACACCGCTCACCACCCAAGTTCCTGAACCGTCGGCATTCGCCTTATTCGGGATAGGATTAGTGTGGCTTGGTTTGCGCCGCCGTCGCGCCTAGCGCAACCCGCAAACCTCCTCATCACTATAAACGGCCCCGCTGCGGGGCCGTTATCGTTTTCGTTCTGGTAACATCAGTCGCTTCCCGCCAACGCCTGTGAGCGAATCCGGTACAATCCGCATCGTGCGATCCTGAGCCAGCCATGGTTAACGAGGTGATTTTCATGTTGCACATTGAACCCCAAAGCTTGATCGGAACCTGGCGGCGTTTTGGCCTGTCTGGCCCCGTCTATGAGATTGTTGCGGAAGGTAAGAAGCTGCCTGCTGGTGATGAAACGGTACGAGTTCGAGTGATCGAAACCGGCGAAGAGCTTGACTATAAACTTGCAGATGTTTTCGACGACCCCAAGGAGCGTTAATGTTTGCCATTGCTTTCGATTTGATAGTCGCCGATACGGCTGGGAATCACCCCAAGGGCGTGGCCCAAGCCTATGCCGACATCCGCAATGTTTTAACCGGGTTCAGCTTCGAGTGGCGGCAAGGCAGTCTCTATACAACCGACAAGGACGACTTGGCTAATCTGTTCACCGCCATTCTGGCGCTCAAGGCGTTACCCTGGTTTTCCGCCTCGGTGCGGGATATTCGCGCCTTCAAAATCGAACACTGGTCGGACTTTACCTTGTTGGTGAAAGGCTGAACGACCGCCGCTCGCCCATTGCCGGCCTACCCCGTACCCTTTCATTCAGATCGCTGACCCCAAAACCCAAACCATGACCCATCCCGCCTTTCAGCACCTGCGCAGTCACCCCATTCCCGCCCTGCGGCTGGAGTTCCAGGAATATCGCCACATCATCACCGGCGCCCGGCATTTGCATTTGGCCGCCGATGACCCGCACAACGCCTTTATGGTCGCGTTCCTGACCGTGCCGCAGGACTCAACGGGCGTCGCTCACATCCTCGAACACACCTCGCTGTGCGGCAGCCAGCGCTACCCGGTGCGCGACCCGTTCTTCATGATGATCCGGCGCTCGCTGCACACGTTCATGAACGCCTTCACCAGCAGCGACTGGACCGCTTACCCCTTCGCCAGCCAGAATCGCAAGGATTTCAGCAACCTGCTGGATGTCTATCTGGACGCGACCTTTTTCCCGCTGCTGGATGAACGCGATTTCGCCCAGGAAGGCCACCGGATCGAATTTGCCGCGCCCGCCGATCCTCATTCAGAACTGGTGTTCAAAGGCGTGGTTTTCAACGAAATGAAAGGCGCGCTGAGTTCGCCGGTGCAACGACTGGGTCACGCTCTGCAACAGCGACTGTTCCCGACCATTACCTATCATCACAACAGCGGCGGCGATCCGGCAGCGATTCCCGATCTCAGTTATGCACAGCTCAAAGCCTTTCATGCCCGCCATTACCATCCGTCCAACGCCATTTTCCTCACCTACGGCGACATTCCCGCCGCCGAGCATCAGCAGCATTTCGAGGCGCAAGCCCTTAACCGGTTTCAAGCCCTGAAGCTGGACTTGACCATCCCCGCCGAGCAGCGCTATGCCGCGCCCATCGTCGATCTGGCCTATTACCCGCTGGACGGCGCTGAAGCGTTGCATGACCAGACCCATATCGTGCTGGGCTGGCTGCTGGGGCCGATCACCGACCCGCTGACGACGCTGCGGGCGCGGCTGTTAAGCGACGTGCTGCTGGACAACAGCAGTTCGCCGTTGCGGAACGCGCTGGAAACTTCCGAACTCGGCGCTGCGCCCTCGCCGCTGTGCGGCTTTGATACGTCCACCCGTGAAGCCACCTTCGTTTGCGGGCTGGAAGGCTCCAATCCCGAACACGCGGAAGCGGTTGAACGGCTGATATTCAACGTGTTGCATCAGGTCGCCGCTGACGGCGTGCCGCAAGACGCGGTAGACGCCGCTCTGCACCAGTTGGAATTGAGCGAGCGGGAAATTACCGGCGACGGTTTCCCCTACGGGCTGCATCTGCTGATGGAGGCGCTGACTCCGGCGATTCACGGCGGCGATCCAGTCACCGCGCTGGACGGCGATCCGCTGCTGGAACAATTGCGGGTGGAAAGCCGGGAAGCGGATTTTATTCCGCGCCTCGTCCGGCAACTGCTGCTGGACAATCCGCATCGGGTGCGGCTGACCATGGCCCCCGACGCGGAATTGAGCGCCAGGCAGACGGCGGCGGAACAGCAGCGCCTGGCCGCTATCCGCGCCGCCTTGAGCGCAGCCGATCAGGCCCGAATCATGGCCCAAACCCAAGCGCTGGCCGAACGTCAGCAGCAGCCGGATGATCCCGAATTGCTGCCCAAGGTTGGGCTGGAAGACGTGCCGGCGGATTTGAAGATCGCCGAGGGGATCAGCCGCCCGGTTGGGGCTGTGCCCGCGACCTGGTACGCCCAGGGCACCAACGGCATGGTCTACCTGCAAGCCGTGCTGGAGCTGCCGGCGCTGGAACCGGATGAACTGGATCTGCTGCCGCTGCTCTGCGCCTGCCTCAGCGAGGTTGGCAGCGCTGGGCGCGACTACCGCGCCACGCAAGCCCGGCAGGCGGCAGTAACCGGCGGCGTCAGCGCCCGCGCCACGGTGCGCGGCGGCGTGGACGATGTGCGTCAGGTCAAGGGCGTATTGGCGCTGGGCGGCAAAGCCTTGGCCCGCAACCATGCCGCCTTGGCTGATCTGCTGTGGGAAACGCTGACCAGCGCCCGTTTCGACGAACTGCCCCGGCTGCGCGAGCTGGTCGC
Source organism: Competibacteraceae bacterium UBA2788 (assembly GCA_002352185.1). Lineage (GTDB taxonomy): Bacteria > Pseudomonadota > Gammaproteobacteria > Competibacterales > Competibacteraceae > Contendibacter. The sequence continues at coordinate 3,030 of DEHY01000044.1, read as the reverse complement.
CCAGATGCGCGCCCACCGTGAGGAAGCGATCACCGATCACGGCCACATGCTGGCGCTGGCAGCGGCGTGTTCCAGTCTGAGTCCGGTGGCGGCGCTGAATCATCGCTGGGACGGGCTGCGCGGCTTGAAACACCTCAAGGCGCTGGACGATGCGCTGGACAATGCCGAGGCGCTGGCCGCTTTTGCTGGCCGGTTGGAGCGGCTGCGCGACCGCCTGCAACAGGCGCCCCGGCAACTGCTGGTGGTCAGCGAAGCCGAGCGTCAGGACGACATCGCTGCCGCCTTGGCCGTCCACTGGCGCGAGGGTCATGCCGCGCCGACGCCGTTTGCCCTGGCCGCGCCGGAACCGCAACCGTTGCGGCAAGGGTTCCGGGTCAACACCCAGGTCAACTTTTGCGCCAAGGCTTATCCCACCGTTGCGCCCAACCATCCTGACGCCCCTGCGTTGCAGGTGCTTGGCGATTTTCTGCGCAACGGTTATCTGCATCGAGCCATCCGCGAACAGGGCGGCGCGTATGGCGGCGGCGCGGGCTATCATCCCGACAGCGGCGCATTCCGCTTCTATTCCTACCGCGATCCCCGGCTGGCGGATACGCTGACCGATTTCGACCGGGCGCTGGAGTGGCTGCACACGCATGATCATCCAGCGCGAACCCTGGAAGAAGCCATCCTCGGCATCATCGCCGCCATTGACAAGCCTGGCTCGCCCGCAGGCGAGGCGATCAGCGCATTCTTCGGCACCCTGTTTGGCCGCAGCCCGGAGCAGCGCCGCGCCTACCGACAACGGATCTTGCAAGTCACGCTGGACGATCTCAAACGGGTCGCGGCTACTTATCTGCAATCCGATCAGGCCCATTACGCGGTGCTGAGCGATGCGCGAACCTTGGCGGAACAGGAAAATATGACGATTCTCACGATCTGAGCGCCGCCCAAGGAGTAAAAATCCCGTGCGAAAACTCAATGGAGCGCGCCAGGCAAGCTGTAGTCAACAACTTCCAGTTGGCCTTATTTTATGTGGGATAATCAACCGGACAAGAACACCACCGACGGCGGATCACCCCCATGGAAATTTTCGTCTATCACACTCCCGATCAAGTCCCGGATCTGAGCAAGCAGGCGCGCAAGGGCGGCCTGCAACTTGAAATGCCCGCCTGCGCCATTGTCATTGACGTCTTGCGCGCCACCACCACCATGGCGACCGCGCTGCAATCCGGCGCTGAGGCGATCCAGGTTTTCGACGATATTGATGAACTCTTCCGGGTCAGCAAGCGCTGGCCGGCGGAACAGCGCTTGCTGGCGGGCGAACGGGGCGGCGAAAAGCTGGAAGACTTTGACTTGGGCAACTCGCCGTCGGAATGCACCCCGGCGCGGGTTCGCGGCAAGCGGTTGTTCATGAGCACCACCAACGGCACTCGCGCCCTGGAACGGGTGCGGACGGTGCCGATCCTGCTGACGGCGGCGCTGACCAACCGTGCGGCGGTGGTGCGCTATCTGCTGGAGGAGCAACCCCGCACCGTCTGGATCGTAGCGGCGGGCTGGCGCGGCGGGTTCTCGCTGGAAGACACCATTTGCGCCGGAGCCATCGCCTGTGCGCTCCGGGTCGAACGCGGCAGCGATTGCGCGGGGGATGACGAATCCATCGCGGCCATGGCGCTGTTCGATCAGTGGCAAACCCGGTTGCCGCAATTGCTGCGCTATGCGCACCACGGACGTGGTCTGGCGGCGCTGGGCTGCGACGTGGATTTGGATTATTGCGCTCGGATCGACAGCGTCAACGTGGCGCCGCTGCAAGTGGAGCCGGGCGTGTTGAAGGCGGCAGCGGGGCTGGATGGCGTTTGACGCCTATTAAACGGGCAGCGGTTGCGGCGGGGGTTCGCTGGCCGGATCCTCGTGAATCAGCACGTCGGCGTTGGGGTAAGCCGCCATGATCGCTGCCTCCACCGCATCGGCCACCCGGTGTGCCTCCACCAGCGGTAACTGATCGTCCAGCATCAAGTGCAACTGGACGAAATAGGTCTGGCCGGAGCGGCGGGTGCGCATCTCGTGAACGCCACACACCTGCGGATAGGTGCGGGCGATTTCCTTGATCCGGGCATGCACCTCCGGCGGCAATTCGTGATCCATCAACAATTGCACCGCTTCATAGCCGATCTGACCGGCGCTGTAGAGGATGTACAGCGCAATGCCAATGGCGAAGATCGGATCCATGATCGGCCAGCCCAGCATCGCCAGTCCCAGCGCCAGAACCGTCGCGCCGTTAGTCAGCAAGTCCGTGGCGTAGTGCAGCGCGTCAGCACGGATCGCCGTAGATTGGGTGCGGCGAATGACATGATGCTGAAACGCCAGCAACGCCACAGTCGCCACAATGGCGAACAACAATACGCCCATGCCGACTGCGACATCGTTGATCGACTGCGGATGCAGCAGCCGATCCACCGCATGCAGGATCAGAAACACCGCCGAACCGGCGATGAACGCGGCCTGCGCCAGTCCGGCCAGGGGTTCAGCCTTGCCATGGCCGAAGCGATGGTCGCGGTCAGGCGGTTGCAGGGAGTAATGCACCGCCAGCAGATTAATCATGGAGGCCGCCACGTCCATCATCGAATCCACCAGCGAGGCCAGCACGCTGACCGATCCGGTCATCAACGCCGCCGCCAGCTTGACGATGATCAACACCGTGGCAGTGACGACCGAGGCGTAAGTCGCCAGCCGCAGCAGGCGCCCCGCCTGCCCTGGATCCGTGGTCAACCGGGTTTCATCGTTCATGGTTAATTTCTGCGATCAATTGAGGTGGCTCTATTCTAACCGGCTTCCATTCGCCATGCGGAGCGAACTATCAGGTGCAAGGGTGGCCCTAACACTGCTTACGCTATAGCAACCCTAAATGGGTTGTGGCGGTAGCTGGCGGCGAAATCCCCCCGCTCGCTGCGCTCACGCCCCCTTTGCCAAAGGGGGGTTGGGGGGATTTCGCAGACACCGCCATAGCTCATTTAGGATTGCTATAGCAATCCTAAGCCGGTTGTAGATGTG
>DEHY01000029.1 GCA_002352185.1 Competibacteraceae bacterium UBA2788 | reverse complement strand
CGGCTGATCTGTTCCGAGGTGAGATAGACCACGCGCCCGCCCGATTCCCGCATTTTATCATTACACCATCCGGGCCTTGCGTAGTTTTATTCAATTTTCTGTCACGTATTGTCACGTGACAAGTCTTGGTTTATGCTTTTCCTCCATCTGCGCCTGTGAGATGGAGGAGAGCGCTCATGCAACGGCCTGACGAACAACCATCGTGGCAAACCCTGGAATCGCGGCTCGCCAAACTCAAACCGGCGCAACGCGCACTCGCACAATCGTTCATTGACCAAGCCCGGCGCAGCGCGACTGGGCATGTCCCGCTTACCGCATTGTTGCAAAGCCATTTTGGAGACAAGGCCGGAAGTAGCGCCTTGACCAACCTGCGTCAGATCAGGAAGCGCCTGAACGAGGAATTGGCGGCGCTTGGCGCGGGGATTGAGTTGGTGGTGGACGAGAGCGGCACGTTGGAAACCCGCGCCTGCTACCTGCGAGCGCCTGCCGATAAGGGGGCAGAGGTCGAAAGTCTTGCCGACGCGCTCAACTATGACCGGGATCGGGGCAAGCATGTCGCCCCCAAGGCGCGACCGCTCAACGAGCCAATCACCGTCGAAATCCCCATTTCCTACAGCCACGTGAACAAGAAACTGGTGCGCGAGCTACACGAGCGCCTGCAAAAAGTGCTAGACGCCCGGCCATCGAAGACCAAGTATCTCCTGCGCCGCGATGAACGTGATACCGAACTCTCGGACACCCTCGATCCGCAAATTGCCGCGCTATTCGAGGATGGAGTTATCGCGCTGTTCATGCTGAGTGTTGATTTCTTCAACAGTAATTATTGCCAGAAAAGAGAAGTGCCAAAATTCATTGATGCCAAAGGTAAAAATCGAAGCGGTAAAAGAGCCATCTGTGTTCCCGTGGCGCTTGAGCATCAACATCTCAAGACTGTGCCGGAAAAGTTCAAACAACGGGTTATCGCCTTCCACGAAGGCCCGGACGAACGCCCAAAATCCTGGCGGGAGTTGTGCCAAGAACGCTTTGAATCGGAGAAAGAGGCTTTTCTCCATCGCATCGCGGGTGAAATCATCAAGGCGGCGGATGCGCTGGCGGGACCGGACGACACCCCACCCGACGGTGGCCCACCGTCAGGCAGACGCACTAAGAAGTTATGCACTGACGAGGCAATCCATGAATTTGCCGGATTCATCCCAAGAGAGATTGATCCGAATCAATATACCCGACAGCGCGCAAAGCACTTGGGAACGCTCGACCGTAAAAATGAGGATGGATTAGCCGCCAGCGCCGACGAGACGGGGGTGGAGTTGATTCCGGCCTTGATCGAGTGGGCGAAGGATCAAGCAGCGCCGCCTTTTTGCGCGCTGTTGGGGGAATACGGCGTCGGCAAGACGGTAAGCTGCCAGATGCTCGCCGCCCGGATCAACGCTGAGCGCAAGCAACCGGGAGCCGACACGCTGCCGCTGGCGCTGTACTTTGATTTGCGCCGGGTTGACGCCCAGCGATTGAGCGATTTTGCCGTCGAGCCGATCATCGAACAGTTGCTCACGAGCGCTGATCAGGCGCACCAGATCAAGGCGCGGGCATTGATCGACTGGGTTCGCGCCCACTCGGCGCTGGTGATTTTCGATGGCTTGGACGAGGTGCTGGTGCATCTCGACCCCAAGCGGGGCCGTGACTTTACCCGCGCACTGTGGAGCATTTACCCCCTGTCCCATTGGGAGCGGCGCGCCGCTGATCCCGCGTCTACTCCAGCCGTCGCGTCCGCCACTCGCCCGAATGTGGCGAGTAAGCTGTTGATGTCCTGCCGCAGCCACTATTTCCGCACCATCGCCGACGAACGGGCGCTGTTCGTGGGGCAGGATCGCGAAGCCATCAGGGCCAGCGATTACCGCGCTTATCTGATTCTGCCGTTCAATCCTGAGCAGATTATTGATTACCTGAAGCGCAATTTTCCGCAACGCGACCCCGCGCAGACGTTTGAGTTGATCGCCGGCATCCATAACCTCAAGGAGCTGGCGCAGCGGCCGGTGCTGCTCAGTCACATCGGCAACGAACTGGCCGAACTGGAGCAGCGCAAAATCGCCGGACAAGCCGTCAACACCGCAGTGCTGTACGGCCTGTTCGTCGAACGCTGGCTGCGCCGCGACGACTCCAAGCATCAACTCAGCCTGCCGCACAAGCGGGTATTGATGGAGCATCTGGCGGCGGAGTTGACGCGGCGCGGGGTGCGTGAACTCGCTTACGACCGGATCGAGGAGTGGCTGGATCGCTTCATCGCCGCCCGCCCGGACTGGGAAAGCGTCTATCGCGCCAAGGATCGCGAAATCCTCAAGGAAGACTTGCGCACCGCGACTTTTATCGTGCGGCCGGACGAGAAGAAATTCCGTTTCGCCCACACCTCGCTGCACGAGTATTTTCTGGCCGGTTATCTGCTGCATACGCTGATGGCGGGCGAAGCGGACGGTTATCGCCTGCCGCCGCCTTCACCCGAAACCTGCACTTTCTTCGCCGAACGGTGGCAAATGGCGGCGACCGAGGGCGACGACCGGCTGCCGGACGCCCAGCGCACCTTGGTCGCGCTGCTGGAACAGGCCGCGCCGGGCCGCAGCGAAACCGCCTTCGCCGCGTGGCTGGCGCTGCACCGCCTGGGGTTGCCGCCGCTGCGTCCCGCCCGCTTCGATTTGCGGGGTTGCGATCTGCGGGAATGGACCGTTGACGGCGGCGAGCAGGGCTTGACGCTGGGAGCGGTTGATTTCAGCGACGCCGACCTGATGCACAGCCGCTGGCGGCGCGTCCGGCTGCCGGGCGCACGGCTCGACCGGGCCAACGCGGCGGACAGCGAATGGCATGAAGTGGGCCTGGAGCATGCGACGGCGGACGGCGCGGACCTGGACGGGGCGATTTTTCGCCATTCGCGCCTGGTCAATGTCGATTTCCGTAGCGCCGAACACAGCGGAGCGCACTATCTGTTGTGCGAACGGACCGGCGCTCAACTGCCTCCCACCCCGCCCCACCGGATTGCGCCCGGTGCAGACCTTGCCGCCGTGGCGATGCCGTGGCGACCGCAACCACTGACCGGGCATCGCGGCGCGGTTTGGGCCTGCGGGTTTTCCG
>DEHY01000079.1 GCA_002352185.1 Competibacteraceae bacterium UBA2788 | reverse complement strand
CCGGACGGCCCCATGATCGCCACGAATTCGCCGCGCCCAATCTCCAGCGTAACCTCTTGCACCAAAGTCACCGGCACCTCGCCGGGCAGCATCCGCCCCAGCTGTTCCGCCGCCAGAATGGCGCTCATCCCATTCCCCGCAGAATCGCCACCGGATGCACTTGACCGGCCTTGCGTGAGGGTAGATAAGCCGCACCTACTGCGGACCCCAGCGCGAAACTCAAGGCCAGCAGAAACTGATCGTAACCCCAATAGATCGGAAGCTGGACAATATCGGTTGCACCGGGCGGCTTGATTTCGACCTGCGCCAGCAGCGCCATCAATCCCAGTCCCAACCCTACTCCGAGCAGACTGCCCAGCAAACCGAGCAGGACGCCTTCGGTCAGAAAAATCTGGCGGATGTCGCGGGCGTGGAAGCCCATGGACTTGAGAATGGCGATATCGTGAATTTTTTCCATCACGATGGTGGAGATGGTGTTGTAGATGCCGAACGCGGCCACCACCAAGATCGCCGCCACTACGCTGTACATAATCAGATTGCGCACCAGCAGCACGCTCATCAGGTCTTGCGAGGCTTCCAGCCAGGAAACCGCCTTGTAGCCGATCCGCTCCTCAATCACGCTGGCGACGTCACGGGCGGCGTAGGGATCGTCAAGCTGGAGAATAAACCGGTTGACCCGATTAGGCCGGTCCAGCATCCCCTGCACCCGCTTGAGCAGAGCGAAGGTCTGGGTTTCATCGTAACTGGAATTGCCAGTGCGGAAGATGCCGACCACCGTCAGGGTGCGGACTTCGCCGCCGGGTGAAGCGGCGTTGACCACGCTGCTCATGGCGAGACCAAACTTTTTGGCCAGACCCTCGCCGATAATGATGCCGTTGGGATTGGTGGCGAGCGCATCCAGCGAACCGTGGATGAGCTTCTCCGCAATGGTCGAAACGCCCTTCATCTTGGCCGGTATGATGCCGCTGAGAGTGACGCCCTCGATGCGTCCGGCAAAGTTCAGCACTACCGAACCGACCAATACCGGCGCGGCGCGCAATCCGGGCAACGACTCGATGAAGGCCAGCTTTTGGAGATGACTGCGAATGCCGCGCACTTCGGTCAATGGCTTGACCCGTCGCAACTCAACCGCACCGTCGGGCCAGAGTACGCTCGCCGGTTGCGGCTTAGGATTGCGATACTCGTCGGAGACCGTGATGTGTGGGCTGTTGTCCACCAGTCGCTTGATAAAATCGCGCTCGGAGCCGCGCATCAGCGACGACACCGCCAGAAAAAACGCCACGCCGAGCGCGATGCCGGTCAGTGAAACCAGCGTGGGCCGCTTGCGGCTGACCAGATGGGTAATGGCTATCGCGAACTGGATGGACATGGTGGATGGGATCGATGAACGGGTACGGTGTGGCACGGGCTTCCAGCCCGTGTTCTGTTCGCGCCACAACACCATGGCGTCAACCAGTGGCGCCAGCTAAGCTTGCCGCACTTCACTCTGAAAGGCTTCATGTTCCACCGCGCCCATGCAACCACCCTTTTTCGACAGTGACCTGCTTTTGGCCTGGCTGCGGACGGTTTGGGACTGGCTGCGCGGCGATGTGTTCACGCCGACGCACATCGTCCAAAGCGCGATGCAGATGCCCGCCCTGGTCGGCAGCGGCTTCACAGCCTGGTGGATTCACGATTTTGCATACCCATGGCTGACCCGGCGCATCCAGAACCACGTAGCCGGAGAATACAGCCGACCGGCTTTGCTGACGCTGGCATCGCTGGTGTTCCCGCTGCTGTGGATTGCCGGGCTGATCATGGCCGGTTCCGTCGCCGCCCGGTTCGGTTGGCCCAGCCACTGGATCTGGATCGGCATTGACCTGCTGGCGGCCTGGATCGCCATTCGCCTGTTCTCCATGTTCGTGCGCGAGCCGGTATGGGCGCGGGCGCTGGTCATCGCCGCCTACAGCGTCGCCGTACTGCAAATCTTCGATCTGCTCGACCCGACATTTGCGCTGCTCGACCGGCTGGCTTTGCATCTCGGCTCAACGCGCCTGTCGCTGCTGACCGTACTCAAGAGCATGTTCTATTTCGGGGTCATGCTGTGGATTGCGATGCTGGTGTCGCGGGCGCTGGAGCGTCGGCTGCTGCATCTGCCCAGCCTGACGCCGTCGGTGCAGGTGCTGTTCGGCAAGCTCCTCAAAGGCGGATTGATCACCATGGCGGTGCTGGTGGCGCTGGCCAGCTCCGGCATTGATTTCACCGCCCTGGCGCTGTTCAGCGGCGCGCTTGGCGTCGGTCTCGGTTTCGGCCTGCAAGCCATTATTTCCAACCTGATCAGCGGCATCATGCTGTTGATGGACAAATCCATCAAGCCTGGCGATGTGATCCAGATCGGTGAAACCTACGGCTGGGTCGCCTCGCTGGGCGCNNGTGATCAATTGGTCGCACCGCAACGATCTGGCGCGGCTCAAGGTGCAGGTGCGCATCGCCTACGAAACCGACGTGCGCAAGGCGCTGGATTTGATGGTGCAAAGCGCCCAGCGACCGGCGCGGGTCCTGGCTGATCCTGCGCCGAGGGCGCTGCTGCTGGAATTCGGCGAGAGCTTCATGCTGCTGGAATTGCGGTTCTGGATTCGCGATGTGCAGAACGGCATTCGCAATATCTCCAGTGACGTGCGGCTGGAAATCTGGGATTTGTTCCGTGAACACGGCGTTACCATTCCGATGCCACAGCAAGGTATACATATCAATCATTTGCCGCCGTTGACGGTGAATCTGGGCGGTTCCCGGCCCCCCGGCTGATGCCTGCATAGCGACGCAGTCCGGTTCTTTGTATCCTTACTCGCGACTGAACTCCGACGCCAAGGAGTTTTCGCCATGACCTGACAACGAAAATTGAGGAGACCCCCGATGCGAGACATTCACCATGCCCTGGTGCTGAACATGCACCAACCCCCGAATAATCTCGAAAACCTGCTGGAAACCAACGAGTGGGAAGTCAAGGAAATTCTGTTCGCCTACGACCGGATGCCGCGTGTGCTGTGGGACTATCAGGATATCGCCCGCGTCCATCTGTCGCTGTCCGGGACGCTGCTGGAAACCCTGTCCAATCCCGACTTTCAACAGCGTGTTTATGGCACCGTGGACTGCGGCAAGCTGCTCTGGCATCTTCAGAACCAGAACCTGTTTGAGGTTCTCGGCACCGGCTATTACCACCCGGTCCTGGCGCTGACCCCGGAAGCCGACTGGGACGAACACATCGCCCGCTGGCAGGCTATCGCCCGGCACCTGCTGTGGCGACCCCGGTTCAACGGATTCTGGCCGCCGGAAATGGGCTTTGACATGCGGCTCATTCCACATTTGAAGAAGGCCGGTTATCGCTATGTGATGGTGGACTGCGAATATGTGGACGCGGTCGATCCGATGAGCTGGCAGGAGCTGCGCTATCGGCCACATATCGCCGAGTACGGCGGCGAGGAGATCATCATCATCGTCCGCGACCGCGATCTGTCTGACGCCCAACTGTCGGGCATGGACTACGGCTGGTTCTATAACGAACTGTGCCAGCGGACCCAGTGGTGCGACTTTCCGCCGCTGGTCACTACCGCCACCGATGGCGATAACGGCGGCTGGTTCCGCAATGTGACTGAAAAAGCCAATTTCTGGACCTATTTCTACCACGAAGCGCTGGAGGAAATCCGCGCCGGTCATTCGGCGATGCGTCCGACTTTCATTACCGATTATCTGGATCGCTTCGGCGCGCATGGACGGGTCACGGTGCGACGCGGCGCCTGGAACACCGACGCGCATCACGGCTGGGATTTCCACCAGTGGCAAGGCTCCTGGGTCCAGCGCGACACCCTGGTCCGCGTCCACGATCTCAGCCGGGAATTCCACGCGGTAGCGCAGACCGCCGCGCAAACGCAGGATTCCGGTCCCGAACTGGCGCGGGTGCTGAACGAGGCGCATTGGCGTCTGCTGCGCGCCGAAACCAGTTGCAATTTCTATTGGGGCGAGGCGTGGGTTCACAAATCCCACGCCGATATGGACAGCGTCGCCTGGCATCTGGGCGAGGCCAAGGCGCTGCTCGGCCAGCGCTGGATGGATGCAGTGGCGGCAGATATTCCCGTGGCAGATGCTGTCGAAACCGCTGAGCCACCTATCAAGGCGACCGAAGAGGCTGCTGCCCTGCCGACTGCCCCACTTTCAGAACCCCCGCCTGCGAACGTCGAACCCTGATCTGTTGCCGATTCAACCTCCATGGCGCACTTCCAGTCATCCGTCGGCTGATTCAGCACGGGACGGATGCCTGGGGTCATGATCAACAGCCTGCCGCCTAAATGCGCTCGCAGATCAGCGGCTTCCATATCCGCTGCTATCGCGCCCGCGATAACACCAGCGCCTTGGAATTGATGGTGTGGTCGATCATGGAATTACTCGGACACTCCGACAGCTTCAGCGGCGTCCAGAACCTTGGCNNTCCTGCATGAATTCATTGCAGGTGATGGCGCCAAAATCAATATTCTGCGTCTGGGCTTTCTTGGCGGCGACCGGCGCCGACGCGAGCAGGCTGATGGAAAGACATAATGTGACTACAACGAAGGAATGCTGCATGAAATTCTCCGGTGGATTGCGCGATTGGGTGAATAGCGGGGCAGGGCGACACCCGCGATCCGATTGGAATGACGTCAAAATAATAGCATGATGACCCATTGGCTCTATTGTCGAGGTGCATGATGGTGATGCGAACTCTACGCAACATTTGGCGATTTTCAATATGGCTGACTGTATTGGGGCTGGCTCTGAGCGGCAACGGCTGGGCGGTGGAAACAGCGCTGGATCGTTATGTAGCCAAACCGGACTCCAACTATGCGTTCACCCATTACCATACCCAACGCGGCGTGGGCTATACCGCCTATTTTCTCGAAATGACCTCCCAGCAGTGGCGTTCCGCCAGCGAGGTGGATCGAACCCTTTGGAAGCATGAGGTCGCATTGGTCATTCCGCAGTTTGGGCTGGACAGCAGTGACACGGCGATCCTGTTGATCGACGGCGGCAGTAACGGCGGCGCGCTGATGACCGACGTGGAACCGGCGGTTGGAGCGGCAGCGGCAGCGACCGGCGCAGTGATCGCCGTGGTGCGGCAAGTGCCTAATCAGCCTTTGTATTTCAGCGACGACGCGGGACGCGGGCGCAAGGAGGATGAAATTCTCGCCTACAGTCTGGACAAGGCGCTGGATACCGGCGANNACCTTCGCGGCCAGCAAGGGCAAACAAATCAAGGATTTTCTGGTGCTGGGCGGTTCCAAGCGCGGCTGGACGACCTGGCTGGCCGCCGCCGTGGACCGGCGGGTTAAAGCCATCGCGCCCGCCTCGATTGACATGCTCAATCTGGGCCGGCAATTCATTCACCACTGGGAAGCCTATGGCTTTTTCGCACCGGCGCTGAATGATTATGTGGCCTTCGATCTGCCCTGCCGGATGCAAACGCCGCAGGGGAAGGCGTTGTTGCAGGTTGTAGACCCCTATAGCTACCGCGACCGCTACACCCTGCCCAAGCTGATCCTCAATGCTACCGGCGACCAGTTTTTTGCCACGGATTCTTCGCGGTTCTACTACGCCGACCTGCCTGGCCCCAAAGGACTGCGCTACACGCCAAACACCGATCACAAGCAGGGCGAAGAGACGATCATCAACGCGCTGGCGTGGATGGACGACATCCTGGGTAACAAGACCAGTCCCCAGATCGCCTGGACGCTGGAGGAAAATGGGGCGCTCCGGGTCTCGCCCACCACCCAGCCCAAGCAGGTCAGGCTGTGGCAGGCGACCAATCTCGGCGCCCGCGATTTCCGGCTGGAGGCCATTGGTCCGGTCTGGACCAGCCAGGTCTTGCAGCCGAACGCCGATGGCCGCTATGTCGGCACTGTGCAACAGCCAGCCACCGGCTGGACCGCGTTTCTCGTTGAAGTCACCTTCGCAACCGCCGGGACGCTCAAGCCCGATGAGGTGTATACGACAGGGGTGCAAATCACGCCCGATACGCTGCCGTATGCCGGAACCGCCTGTGGCGGAACCCTTAACAAGAAGGATGCGCCCGGTCTATATCGCAACGGAGCCTGGTTCCTGGACGCCAACGGCAATGGACGCTGGGACGGCTGCCGACAGGACGGCGGTCAGGACTTCTGTCTGGGCTTCGGTCTTCCCGGTGATATGCCGGTCGCCGGTGACTGGGCCGGAACCGGGAAAACAGCGGTCGGGATAGTTCGTAACGGCGCCTGGTTCCTGGACGCCAACGGCAATGGACGCTGGGACGGCTGCCAACA
>DEHY01000213.1 GCA_002352185.1 Competibacteraceae bacterium UBA2788 | reverse complement strand
GGCTGATCCTTGACCGGAGCCAGTTCCGCACGGAGTTGCTGATTTAACTGGTTCAACCGCTCCATCAGCGCCGCGCCGTTGCGCTCATAATCCGCTTTATGGGCCGCATCCGCCTCGCCAAGCTGAGCGACAATCTGGCGAACCATCGCTACGGCGTTGACCGGGTCCAGCCAGACATGAGCGTCGCGATCCGCAGTGCGTTCATGTTTATGCTCGGAATCAGCCCCGCTTTTGTCATCGTGACCGTGTGGGTGCGGTTCCCAGGCGCCGCCCTCGCGCAGCGGCAGCACCGTCATCCCCGGCGCATCCAGCAACGCTACTGCGCGGACTCTATCCTTGACGTTATGCAGCGGCTTGACCAGGAAACGCTCCAAATCCGGCCCGATCCAGAACACAAGCTGGGCCTCGCCAAGGGCGCGGGTATCCGAAGGTTTGAGGCTGTAGTCATGCGGCGAAGCGCCACCTGAGACCAGCAGTCGCGGCTCGCCCACCCCTTGCATGACGCCCGCCACCAGCGAATACACTGGCTTGATGCTGGCTACGACCTTGGGTTCGGCGGCGAATGCGGCCAGCGATCCGCACAGCAGCAGCCCCGCCAGCAGTTTGATTGGATTAGACTTCATCAGCCACTCCTGCAATTATGTTATAGAATAACAATTGCTATAAAATAACATGCGGTTACTTTGGTCAAGCTGAATCCCATGTATCCCTCTGATCCCGGTTATGCACCGTCTTTCGATACACGACTGGCGCAGGCGGAAACGCTGTGTCAGGAACGCGGCGTTCGCTTGACCGATCTGCGGCGACGGGTGCTGGAAATCATCTGGAGCCATCCCAAACCGATGGGGGCTTACGCCATTCTGGATGTGTTACGCGGCGATGGCCGACAAGGCGCGCCGCCCACCGTCTACCGGGCGCTGGATTTCCTGCTGGAACAGGGCTTGATTCACCGGCTGGCCTCGCTGAACGTGTACGCCGGCTGCTGTCAGCCGGGCAGTCGCCACGGCGGGCAGTTTCTGATTTGCCGGGATTGCGGCCAGGTCAACGAGATGAACAGTCCAGCGGTCGAGAATTTGCTGTGTGCCGAAGCCGCTGCCCACTGCTTTGAGGTCTTGACCCAGATGGTCGAAGTGCTGGGCCGTTGCCCGGATTGCCAGCGTGGAACCTCGTCCGATGTCGGTTGAACCGCTGCTGACGGTGGAAAATGTCAACCTTGCTATCCGGGGCGCTCCGATCCTGCAAGAGGTGAATCTTCGGGTCAGCAGCGGTGAAATTGTCGCCCTGATTGGCCCGAACGGCGCCGGTAAATCTACCCTGGTGCGTATCGTTCTCAGCCTGATTCGGGCCGATAGCGGCCGGATCTGGCTCAAACCCGGAATCCGGGTCGGTTACATGCCGCAACGGTTGACGGTAAGCGATACCTTGCCGCTGAGCGTGCAGCGCTTCATCACCCTTGGCGCTCCGGCGACGCGGGCGCGGGTTCAAGCGGCGCTGGAGGAAGTGGGCGCGCCGCATGTGCTGGATTCGCCGGTGCAGGCCATTTCCGGCGGCGAGATGCAGCGGGTGCTGCTGGCGCGGGCGCTGCTGCGCGAACCCGATCTGCTGGTGCTGGATGAACCGATTCAGGGCGTGGATTTGAACGGTCAGTATGAGCTGTACGACCTGATCAGCGGTCTGCGCCAGCGGCGGGGCTGCGGAATTCTGATGGTGTCGCACGAACTGCACCTGGTGATGGCGACCACCGATCAGGTGCTGTGCCTGAATCGGCATGTGTGCTGTTCCGGGCATCCCGATCATGTCGCCCGCGATCCGGCTTATCTGGAACTGTTTGGCCTTGATGGCGCGCAGCGGCTGGCGATTTACCATCATCACCATAACCACCGCCATAATTTGCATGGCGCGGTGGTGGAACCGGCAGAGCGCGGCGCGCATGGATGAATTTCTGCAACGGGCGCTGCTGGGCGGCTTCGGGGTAGCGCTGGCGACCGGCCCGCTGGGCGCGTTCATTGTCTGGCGGCGCATGGCCTATTTCGGCGACACCCTGGCCCATTCCGGGTTGCTGGGCGTCGTCCTCGGCGCGGTGCTGCACATCAACCCGCAACTAGGGGTGGTTGCGACCTGTCTGCTGGTGGCGCTGGCGCTGGTGCTGCTGCAACGGCAGCGTCGGCTGGCGACCGATACGCTGCTGGGCATTCTCGCTCACGCCACGCTGTCGCTGGGGCTGGTGGCGCTGGCGTTCATGGAAACGGTGCGGGTGGATCTGGTGAGTTATCTGTTCGGCGATATTCTAGCGATCAACGCCGCCGATCTGTACTGGATCTGGGGCGGCGGCGGGCTGGCGCTGGCGGCGCTGGCCTGGCTGTGGCGACCGTTGCTGGCAATCACCGTCCATGAGGAACTGGCGCAAGTGGAGGGGGTGGCGGTATTTCCGGTGCGGCTGGCCTTCATGCTGCTCATCGCCATGGTGATTGCGGTGGCGATGAAGGTGGTCGGCATCCTGCTGATCACGTCGCTGTTGATCATCCCGGCGGCGGCGGCGCGACGTTTCGCCCATTCGCCGGAAGGCATGGCGGCGCTGGCCGGCCTGCTGGGCTGTGCGGCGGTCGGATTAGGGTTGTGGGCGTCGCTGCGCTGGGATACGCCCGCCGGTCCCTCGGTGGTGGTGGCCGCTACCGCCCTGTTCGCGCTGGGTTCCGTCGTTCCCGGTCGCGCCCGGCGCTACTGATTGAACGGGAAAGGAAAAATTTCTGGATACCGCCCTTTCCATCCTCTTAGTGTGTTTATTCTAATGGGAGTTGCTACCGTGCCGGAGTATGGCGGACCAGGAGTAACGAACAATGGCGTACCAACAATTGCAGCATTGCCTGCGTGAAGCGCGCACGGCGGAAGACACGCTGACGTTGGCCAGCCAGATTTGGTTGGCGGGGATCGGCGCATTGGCGCGGGCGCAGCAGGAGGGCCGCGACTTTTTCGATCAATTGGTGCAATGCGGCACGGTGGTGGAAGCGGTCGAGGACGACGACGGTCTGCGGAAGCTCAAGCAACTGGCTCGGCGGGTTCTTGCCCGATCCGGCCAGGATCGGCAGAAAACACCGACGCCAGAAGAAATTCGCAGTATCGCGGAGGCGATCCGGAATTTCGATCTGCATCTGGCTGATTTGGATGTGCGCTAAATCCCTTCAAGCGGCCATTGAACCACGCCGCCCTTCCTTTTTTGGCTTGGGAAACAGCGGGTCGTAATGCAAGCATGAGGGCGCGTTACGACCCGATACGTTACCGCCTTGCCCACGGTTACGAACGCCAGAACGGCTTGCTCCCCTCCGCCACCGCATCGGCGCGGCTAATCCCAATATCTTTCAGCATGGCGGCGTCAAGGGCGAGCAGGGCGCGGCGCTGGCGGTAGACGACGTACCTCTCGCGCAGCCAGATTAGGGCAGTGGTCAGCCAGGCGCGAAAACCGGGGCGGCGGACGGCAGGGAGTTCCAGGCACAGGCTTGCATCGCGGATCATCACTCTATCCTCCAGGTGGGATGTTGTGACTGATGATGGTGGATCGCTATTGATTCATCAAACGAATAAGTTTTATATGATCCATCTGTTTTTATGATAATTCAGGAGATCGTGGATGCCTGCCCAACTCGACCCGGATTTGTTGCGAACTTTTGTCACTATCGTTGACGCCGGTGGCTTTACCCCGGCTGCGAAGCAGGTGCATCGCACCCAGTCGGCGGTCTCCATGCAGGTGCGGCGGCTGGAGGAAACGCTGGGCCAGGCGCTGTTCCAGCGGGATGGGCGGGGGGTGCAGCTCACCCCCGATGGCGAGGCGCTGCTCGGCTATGCCCGCCGATTGTTGAAGCTGCATGACGAAGCGGTCGCCGTGCTGACCCGCCCGGATCTAACCGGTCTGGTGCGTATCGGCATCCCGGATGACTATGTGGACCGCTTCCTGCCTGAGATCCTGGCGCGGTTTGCCCGCGCCTTCCCACGGGTGCAGGTGGAGGTGAATTGCGAACCCAGCGTGACCTTGCGCCAGTGGCTAGCCGAGGAGCGGCTGGATCTGGCGTTGATCACCTGTACTCCGGGCGCGGAAACAGGTGAGGTGCTGCGCCGTGAGCCCACCGTGTGGGCCACTGCCGAACGCCATCTCGCCCACGAATGCGATCCGTTGCCGCTGGCGTTGTTCCAACCCGGCTGCATATTCCGCGACTGGGCGCTGGCCGGCCTGAACGGGATGGGTCGGGCATACCGGATTGCCTACACCAGCGCGAGCATCAGCGGTGTCCTGGCGGCAGTCACCGCCGGGCTGGCCGTGACCGTGCTATGCCGCAGCATACTGCCGGTCGGGGTGCGCGTCCTCAGCGGCGAGGAGGGCTTTCCGCTGTTGCCGTCGGCCAGCATCACCCTGCATCGGGGCCGCCCCGTCTCGGCGGTGGCGGAATGCCTGGCCGGCTACATCCGCGAGGGCTTTGGCGCCGACGGTCTCCCGGCTCGCCTCAGCGGCGATGTCGCCCGCACCGCAACGGCCTGCCGCCAGCAGGTTGCCGAGTGGTAGCGAGGGTGATGAGTTCGCAGGGTTTTCGTTTTCCGCCATTACCGGACAAAGATCGGCATCACCCATCAACGATATGCTTGCGGTGGGCGCGGCGGCGGGTCTGGAGATTCCTCATTCTCATCCGCATGATTTTGCGAGACTACTCCGCCGCCATAGCGATGGGACCAGCGGTCGCGGCGTTCGACCCGGACATTCCGGCCACAGCCGTCTGCCTGGTTACAATGACCGGTCCACTGGCTCACGCTGCGGTCAGCAGTTTCCAGACCCCGCTGTACTTCGGTGCTGACCGTGGTGCCGGTGCGGCTTAACCAACGGGTGAAGGATTCGGTTTGGCGACGAATATCCGAGGCCGCACGGCTTGCGTCATTCTGAAATTGGCGGATCGGGTCAGCGGATCGGGTCGGCGTGGGTGTGGGTGGCGTGGGTGGGACGGCACGAACGGGCACCGTCGTATTGGAACGGCTGACCAGTTCAATCGGTGGCGGCGCTGTCGGCGCGGTGTGTGGGCGTGACTCCAGTTCAATGGGTGGCAGGGCGGGTGGGGTGGGTTGGGAACGCAGCGCGGCGCGAGTGACCGGATCGGGTTTGGTCGCTACTGGCCGGGGTGCTGCCGAAGAGCGGATCGCGACGTTGGACACCGGGTTGGCACGGGCGACCGGGGCGGATTTTGGTCTGGGCAGTGGGCGGTTCGCTATTTTTGGAGCAGCCGGAACCTGCACTGTTTTTGGACCAGCCGGGGCCGGTAATTTTGGAGCCGGTTTTGCGATCCGGGGGGGTGGCGCGGTGGGCGGACGATTCACTACGGCAGCAGGTTCTACCACAGCGGGGCGCTCGGCGGCGATAGCGGGCGATACCAGTTTGCCGGGCTTCGTTAACTCCGGTTTGCCGGGTTTTATTTTGGAATGCAACTGGGGACGAGTCGGCACCGGCGATTCTACGATAGCGGGCGCGACCGGCGGCACAGCGACGACCGTGGGCGGTTCGGATTCGGGTAACGGCTCAGGTTGCGGGGACGGCTCAGGGGTCGCAGTTGCACTCGCCGATTCAGGACGGTTTGCCGTCGGCTGCGCGGCGGGTTCCATTGGACGAAGAGGTTCCGCCGGTTGGGTGATGGCGTCCGGCGTGGGTGGCGCGATGTTAGCCAAGGTGTTCTCTCCGTCCGCTCGCCCTGACTCTTCGACAGGNNTTTTGAGTCAGAAGCGAACGTCTTGACGGTATTCAACTCGGTCTGATCGGGGCGGACCTCGCCGCCGGGCCGGATGATGGCCCAGGCCATTGCGCCGGCCAGCCCCAGTATGCCCGCCAGCAGCGCCAGCTGCCGTCGGGGTCGGGGTCGGGATGCGCGCCGCTCATTGCGATGGAGACGCCGGTTCGGCGGCGCAGCGGGGGGATCTGCCATGTTCCAGTTGGGGGTGAGGGTCAGTACGCTGGGCTGATCGGCGCGCACGGCGTCCAGCACTGCGCGGATTTCCAGAGTGTCGGCGGGGCGGGCAGCCGGGTCGCGGGCCAGTAACCGGGCCACCAGATCGGCCAGCGGCGTTGCGGCGCCGCCCTGGCCGGGCGTTGCCACTGTGGGCATGGTCCAGAATTCGATGGATCGCCGTAAAATTTCCCGCTCTTCGTCATCCAGACCGCCCAACTGTTCGCGTTGTTGCCCGGCCCCTTCCTGGCCGTATAAGGCCAGCGATTGTCCGAGCCGCCGTTGAGCCGCTGTGGTGGGACGGTCGGTGAGCAGGGTGAACAGCAACAGTCCCAGTGCGTAGTAGTCGGTGCGGTGATCCAGGGCGTACTCGCAGCCCTCCGCGCCTCGGCAGGCCGGTAATACCTGTTCCGGGGCCATGGTGGCGGGAGTGCCGATGAAGGAGCGGGTGTTATCGCCATCCTCGCGTTTGAGCGAGCCGAAATCCGCCAGTTTGATCTGCGCCCCCTCTGCGCCGACCAGGATGTTGCTGAACTTCAGGTCGCGGTAGACGAAGCCTGCTCCATGCACCACATCCAGACCGTCCAGAATTTGATCGGCCCAGTCGAGAATTTGCGCCAGATCCGGCGGCGGGCCATTTTCCCGCCGCTGTTGCGCCAGCCACTGGCCGAGATTGGCTTGCAACCGTTCCAGGACCAGCACCGGTTGCCCGTCTACCAGACCGTGATCGAACAGGGTAACGATGTGGCGGGATTGATCCGCGTTGAGTTCCTTCAGGAAGGTAATTTCCCGTTCCAGATGGGCGCGCCAGTGACCGCGCAACGTCGGATCGGCTTGCAACATGGCTTCGGCGTTGATGAACTTGAGGGCGACGGCGCGACCCGACGGATCAGTGGCCGCCCACACTTGCCCATAACTGCCTGCGCCGGTCGAAAGCACCGGGCCGATCTGGTAGTCACGGTCATTGATCACGATCCGTTCGCCGCTTTGCATCGGTGTTCTCCGAACTGATGATCCTCGTGAAGGACGGGAATTCAGTAAACTGGCCTGCAACCTTCCGGTCAAGCCATTCTAACGGTTAATAATGCATCGTTGCGCATGGAACCCAAACTGAAACTGAATCATGACGCTACCCGTCGCCGGGGTTCCAAACCGATTCTATTCGCTTTGGGCATTGCTGTAAGCGTTGGGTTGCTCTATGGACGGCTGGCGGCCATCTACCAGCGGTCAACGACCCTGCCGGCGTCGCCGATCCGATTGGCGTCGAGTCCTGTTGCCGCGCCGCAGCCGCGCCGTGAAGACGCTGATTTGTTTGAACAGGCGTTGACTGCGGGCTTGCTGTGGTCAGGCGCGGACGGTCGCATCGGGATGGCGCCGGTGGACTTGCCCTTGCGTCAGCTTTACACCCGCGATCATCCCGATCTGTTGGCGCCCCGTGGCCGCCAGCCCGACGGATTGAACGCGGCATGGGATGATCGCGTTCGCCAATTGCATCGGGCGCTGTATTTCAGCGCTTCCGGGCGTTATGTGCGCCAGCAGGTCGAGGCGTTCAATACCCGGCAACCGACTTTCGCCCACATTCAGCGCGAGAATGGGCGGTTGATTTGGCGTGATGCGCCGTTGAAACTGCCTCGACCTTCTGACCGGTGGCTTCAGGAAGCAGAGTCGGCAAGCAGGCAGAGGATTCCGGATCTACCAAAGCAGTAAGGCGATAGTGAAAATCAGCTATGGCGTCTATGCGTAAATCAGGGTTGTTTTTAGTCTGGCTGTTGCCGGTGCTGGCGGTGATCGGGATCGTGCGCCAGGCGCCGGCCTGGCTGGAACCGCACACCCTGACGGTGACGCTGGAACCCGGCCGGACGCTAACCCTAGGTCGTGAGGCGCTGTGGGCGCCGCAGGCCGACAGTGATCATCTACGCCTGCGCCGGGCGGTAGATGGGGGATGGTGGCTGGCGAATATCGCTCCAGATAAGCAGGTGCTGTGGCAGCCTGCCGGGAGCAACGATGACCAGTCCATCCGGGAATGGCCGCTGACGGCGGGCGCTGCATTCACGATAGGGACACAGCCGTTTGCGGTGATCGCAGCCGGAACCGGTAAACTGATGCTGCAAACGGCTGGGCAACGCTGGGAATACGATGGCGTCCAACTGCACCGAAACGGCCAGCCGCTGCCCGAATGCTATGCCAGTTGGCGGACGCAGGCGCGCTACGGATTGACGGCGCTGGGATTACGTGAGTGGGTGCGGCGACCGTTGCGGCTGGGCGGGGGGGTGTACTGCGCGGATCGGCTTGGGCTGGCGGATGTGCCGGTGGATACGGCAGCGATTGTTTTGACCCGGACCGGTTTCGTGCTGCGGCCAGGTCATGCAGGGCGGCTGGATGACCCGCCGGTAAAGGTGGCGGTTGGTACGCCGATGGCGGAATCGTTGTGGCAACGCTCTATTTTGCTGGCGGTGAATGATCGGCTGATCGTCGGTCGCACCCAGTATCAAATAACCCAGGTCGAACCTGCACTGGAAGTTGCGGTGCTGGCTCGCGCTCAGCGCGGGTTGGCGAGTTCGCTGCCCGCCAACCCATCGGCGGCTATAGAGGTGCGCTGGCGGCCACTGGCGTGGTTATGGCCGTCCAGCCTGCATGAACTGGCGTGGCCGCTGGGTTTGGCGACGCCGGGGTTGGCGCTGGCGCTCATTGGATCAATGTGGCGCATCCGCTGGCGAATGGCGTGGGCCTTGGCGCTGGCCGGGGCCAGTCTGGGTCTGTATCTGCGTATCTTGAGTGTACCGGTGCTGTGGCCGTATCTGCTGGCCTGGTCGGCGCTGGGCGTCTGGTTGTGGACGGTGCGCTCGCCGGGGAGCGCTCGCTTGCTGGCGACGCTGACTCTGCTGTTGGGCGCTGGACTGGTGACTCTGCTGCAATTGGGGGTGGGCGCGGCGGAATCCGGCTGGCTGCGTTATGGCGGCAGCGGCGCGGCGCTGGCGGGAGCCTTCGGCTGGCTGACTTGGGCCGGGTGGTATTTCTGGCGTGGCCGGATGCCGGATTTGTGGCTTACGCGCTGGAGTTTGCGGCTGTTGGGCGGTGTTGCGCTGGCTCTGCTGGTGATGCAGGCGGGGTTTGGCGACGAGGGTGGCTGGGGCGGGATGCAGCCGTTCGAGTTGATCAAATTGGCGCTGGTGATGGCGGCGGCTTACGCGCTGATGGTGCAGGCGCGGTTGTGGAGGCGCGCCGGGAGCTTTGCCAACTCTTCGTTATGGCTGCGCGCTCTGGCCCCGGTGACGCTGCTGCTGGCGATGAGTGGTTTCGCCCTGATATTCCTGCGTGATTTTTCGCCGCTGTTGCTGCTGCTGATCTGGGCGCTGGCCCTGGCCTGGGCTTATCTGCGGGTGCATTCCCAACCGCTCTGGCGCTGGGGCGGCAGCGTGGCCGTTGTCGCCCTGACCCTGGCCGGTGCGTCCGGCATCGCGTGGCTGCATGATCGGCCCGAGGATTTTCCGCTGGATTTTCAACAGAACCGTATTCGAGTCTGGGCTGCGCCGGAATACTATCCACATTCGGGCTATCAGTTGCGGCGGGCGCTGGAAGCCATCCGCGCCGGCGGTTGGCGGGGCACGATCTGGGATGATGCAAGGAACGGTCGGGCCATGGCGATCCCGGTAGTGGAAAATGATTTCACTCCGGCATTTTTCCTGAATCGCTACGGGGGCGTGGCCGCGCTGGTTCTGGTCGGGTTGCAAGCGCTTTTCATCCTGCTGTTGCTGGACGGCGCCGATAGAGCGCTGGGCTGGACGCGGCGCAATGATGAGCAGTGGAGCGCGCTGGGCGGATTCGCCTACTTCACCCTGTACGGCGGCGCGGCGATGATCGGCGCGCATTTTTTGGTGTCCTGGGGCGCCAATCTGGGATTTCTGCCGGTGATGGGCCAGCCGATGTCGCTGCTTTCGTCTGCGGGCAGTCATCTGGTGCTGTTGGTGTTACCGCTGGTGGCGCTGGCGGTTGCGGTCGAGGAAAAAAGTGATGAATCCCTATCCTGATGTGCTGGTGGCCTCCGATTATGTGGTTTGCGCCACGTTGCGCACAATTGCGGATGTATTCAATGTCGATCTGTTGTGGAATCGGGCGCGAGGTGGTCAGGATGGGGTGGTGTTGATGGAGGCGCTCAAGCGTTATCCGCGCACCCTCGGCGACCGCCAGCGCCAGGAAACCCGCTACAGCCATGTCATTGTGCGCATTCCCGAGCGGGATTATGCCCGCGATGATCGCTTGGAAGACGGTTTCAGCCGCCGGGCGCTGTTGCAGGAATTGCGGCGGCGGCACGAGCAGGAGATGGGCGACTTTCTGGCCGAGCGCAATATGATCCGCTACCGGCTGGAACCGGATCCGATTCTGCGAACCGGCGAGGTGCAATTCCTGTTTGGCCGGGCGATTTATTTGCCGTCCGAGGGCGAAAAGCCGACCCTCTGGATTCAGGCGGCGACGGAAAAGGAGAGCGACTGGCGGGATGTGGCGCCGATCTATCCGGGCCAGCGGCTGACGTTGCTGAACGGAGATCGTCGCGCCAGTAGCGTCGCGGTGACAGCCTGGCCGTTTCCGGGAGGCGAGTCGGTATTGCTGGTGCTGCGATCCAGTACGCCGGCGCTGGTGGATGTCGTGGCGGAACCCGTCGGCAGCCTGACTCTGACCGGCGACGGCGAGGGGGGCTTCACGGCGCGGGATCGACGCGGGCGCGGCTTGCGGCTGCGGGTTGCGGCGCTGACGACGAACAGGGTGGATCCCGGATTCGGAGCTACGGCGCCGGTTCGGATCGCGCCGGAACCGCGCCCCGTCCCGCCGCCGGTTGCCGCTCCGGTCGCTGTAGACAATAAGCCGACGCTGGACCCCGAACCCATGATTTCAGCGTCGGATCAGACCTGTCCGCTGATTGATCCCTGGGGGCGGCGCGAGCCGGTGCTGGGTTGGCCGGCTGGTTTCGACGAACCCTCGGAACTTCAGCCGACGGTGGCGCATTCGCCGGTACTGGAATCCTTGCCGGCCCCGGAGGCGCCGACTCCGCCGCCGTCGCAACCCTTATCGCCCACGTTATTGGAATCGCCGCCGCGACCCGCGTCGCCCACCCTGCTGGAAGCGTCACCGCCGTCGGGTCTGGATCAGCACACCTGGATTCCCCAGCAGCCCGCAGCGTATCTGCGGGTGATGGGCATCGCCCTGCAACGGCTGTCGGTCTATGCGGCGGCGGGCATCAGCGACTGGCGGATCGGCTTTAGCCGAGCGGGCGGGCTGGTGCCGAGCGGGCATCCCGACGCCGCCGCCTGGCTGCGGGTAGACAGCGCTGACCGGCTGTTTGGGGATGTGGTGGGATTGGCGACGCCGCTGGATTTGCCGGGGATCTGGCAACCGTTCCCGGACTTGGAACTGGAATTTTATGTCGCGCCGTCGCCGATGACGACGCACTATCTGGGTTGGGTGCGGTTGCCGGTTGCACTGTCGGCGCCGGTGCCACGGGGGCGGGCGATCAGCTTCGGGCGTGGCGCCGAGGCCGATATTGCGCCCCGCCTGCTGGCCGATCCGCGCTCGCTGCGCTGGGACGGCAACGCGGCCAAAACGGTCGGCATCAATGCCGAATACCTGGGTCTGTCGCGGCGCCATCTGCTGGTGCAGGCCCGCCGCGATGACTGGTGGGTCCAGGTGGAGAGCCGGAATATGCCGGTCTATCGGCTGACGGCGGCGGGCGATCTGCTGGATGTACTCAATCCGGGAGGCAATACCGCAACCACTGCCAAACCCGGTGATCTGCTGGTGGCGGGAGGGTATGTGCTGGCGCTGGGACAGGTTTAGAGCGCATTCCTTCTGTTTCTCTTTACGGCAATGGGCAGTCAGTGCTTAGATGATCGTTCTTTCGCCAACTATTCGATGCTAAACCGCAATGGCTCAATACATTTTTACCATGAACCGCGTGGGCAAGGTCGTGCCGCCCAAGCGGGAAATTCTCAAGGATATTTCGCTGTCGTTCTTTCCCGGCGCCAAGATCGGCGTGCTGGGGCTGAATGGCTCCGGCAAATCAACCCTGTTGCGGATTATGGCCGGGGTGGACCAGGATTTTCTCGGCGAAGCCCGCCCGCAACCGGGCATCCAGATCGGCTTGCTGTCCCAGGAACCGCAACTCGATCCGGCCAAGGACGTGCGCGGCAACGTCGAAGAAGCCGTCGCGCCGATCAAGCGTGCATTGACCCGGCTGGATGAGGTGTACGCCGCCTACGCCGATCCCGATGCCGACTTCGATCAATTGGCCGCTGAACAGGCGGAGCTGGAATCCTACCTCCACGCCACCGACGGCCATAATCTGGATCGCACCCTGGGCGTGGCCGCCGATGCGCTGCGCCTGCCGCCGTGGGAGGCCGATGTCAACCGGCTGTCCGGCGGCGAACGCCGCCGGGTGGCGCTGTGTCGGCTGCTGCTGGCCAAACCGGACATGCTGCTGCTGGACGAGCCGACCAACCATCTCGATGCGGAATCCGTCGCCTGGCTGGAACATTTCCTTCAGGATTATCCCGGCACCGTGGTGGCGGTGACTCACGACCGCTACTTCCTCGACAACGTGGCCGGCTGGATTCTGGAACTGGATCGCGGGCGCGGCATTCCGTGGGAAGGCAATTACTCGTCGTGGCTGAACCAGAAGGAACAGCGGCTGGAAGTCGAAGAGAAGCAGGAGAGCGCCCGGACCAAGGCGATGAAGGCGGAACTGGAATGGGTGCGCTCCAATCCCAAGGGTCGCCACGCCAAGAGCAAAGCCCGCGTGGCGCGATTCGAGGAACTGGAATCGCAGGAATTCCAGAAACGCAACGAAACCCAGGATTTGTACATTCCACCGGGGCCGCGTCTGGGCGAACTGGTGATCGAAGCGACTGATTTACGCAAGAGCTTTGGCGATCTGCTGCTCATGGACGGCCTCAGCTTCAATCTGCCCAGGGGCGGGATTGTCGGCGTCATCGGCCCGAACGGCGCAGGCAANNGACGGGGCGGACATCATCGCCATCGGTACGTATCAGATCAACTCGCGGGCCTATGTCGGGCGCTTCAACTTCAAGGGGCCGGATCAGCAGAAGTTCGTCAAGGACTTATCCGGCGGCGAACGGAACCGGGTGCATCTCGCCAAGCTGCTCAGGAGCGGCGGCAATGTGTTGCTGCTGGACGAGCCGACCAACGATCTGGATGTGGAGACGCTGCGGGCGCTGGAAGAAGCGCTGCTCGCCTTCGCCGGTTGCGCGGTGGTCATTTCCCATGATCGCTGGTTTCTGGATCGCATCGCCACCCACATTCTGGCCTTCGAGGGCGATTCGCAAATCGTGTGGTTTGAAGGCAACTACGCCGATTACGAAGCGGATCGCAAGCGGCGCCTGGGCGTCGAGGCCGATCAGCCGCACCGGATTCGCTACCGCAAGCTGGCGTAGCGCCGCACCTCTTCGATAGTGTCGGGCTGCCCGTCGTATTCGGCGGGCGGCGCCGGGTAGATGCCGATGATTTGTTGAAGGCGCACAGAGCATGGACCGTTGATTTTGATTTTTTGTTGATCTGATAGTCAGATTATCAAAGTCACTATATTTGGGATGCGCGCATGGAACGAATCAACGTCACTCAAGCGTCGCGGCAATTTTCCGATCTGCTCAACCGCGTGTTTTATCAAGGGGTCAGTTTCGATCTGGAGCGTGGCAATAGAGTCATCGCCAAGTTATGCCCGGCATCCGCACCCCGCAAGGTCGCAGTCAGGGATCTCAACCGTCTGTTTGCGGAATTACCCAAGCTAAATGAAGATGCTGAGTTCTTCGCTCAGGATATTGACGCCATTCGTAAAGCCGCGTTGCCGGAGCGGGATCCATGGGCTTAGTGCTGGATACCTGCGTTCTCATTCATGCCGAACGCAGTGGAACACTGGATTTTTCGCCTTGGGTTGATTACATAGGTTCTCGAACTCGGGGTTGGCTTTAGTCAAACTGAAGTCTAAACCAACACTTCGGACAGTTTTGAATTTTGGCCTCGTGGACGGAAGGCGTCTCGGTGCATGAAACCCCTTGAAAAATCAGAGCTTCAAGCATCCGCCGCAGGCCAGCCAAAATCAGCGAGTTATTTTATCCCACTCAGGCCGATCCCTGACTTTGATTTCATTCAGCCTATAGAGGCTAACCTGTTGATTGTGATCGCCAAAACTGTCCGAAGTGTTGTAATTCACGGGCTAGGCAATCGGAGGAATGCATGATGCAACTGGTTGTTGAATATCCAGATGTGCTGCCGGATGCGCTGCGGGTCAGCCGCAATGAGTTTGAAAAGGAGGCCCGGATGGCGATGGCGGTCAAACTGTTCGAGTTAGGGCGCTTAACGAGCGGTCAGGCGGCGCAATTAGCCGAGTTGGATCGTGTCGAATTCATCATGAATTTGCACCGGTATGGCGTCTCGCCCATTCAGGCAACGGCTGAAGAATTAGCGGAAGACTTCGCTAATGCCTGATTTGAATCGCCGGATCGTGATCGATACTTCGCCACTGCTGGCGTTGTGCGCGGCCTGTGGCGATTTTATGGCTTTGGGTTATCTGGCGAGGCGATCTCGCAGATGCGGGTTCGGGGAATTTGGTTGGCTGACAAGGTTGCGGCGGAGGCGATTCGCCTTGCTGGCGAATGAGTTCAGTTTAGGTCGGTTGGGTTGCAGCTTTATTGCAATCCAACCGACGACTGTTGCTTGAAAGAACACACTTCTCAATCAAACAGGTAGGATACCGACACCCTCACAGTAAAAATATCCTGATTTATCTCTCCAGGGAACGCACCCAATTTTTTGTCAACGATATCCTTAAATGTATATTGATAACCATCGAGTGCGATTGAATAACCCCAGTTCTTGTTAATAGTCGATCTCCATGATATGCCATAAGAGAGTCCTTGAGCGTTGCTTGTTTGATCGAAATCAATGGGCAAACCTGGTACTTGAAAACGGATAGTTCCATCCAAGTCAGCAACAGCAAGATTAAGAGCAAGTACACCTGAGTCTTGTATAACCCAGCCATAACTTGCCCCTAGAAAGTAGCCGTCTGCTTTAAAACTTGATTCAGATCCTCTATTACTAGGCGCATCTAACTTGTTGTATTTATAACCCACATAAATCGAAAAATTATCCGTAATAGTTACACCAGCAGCTAGAGAATAATCCTTCACGTCTCCATCAAAATTCTCATTATAATTCAGAGCGGGTAAACTGAGATCATCAGAACCATTAGGAGCAATCTGCCCATACGCATCCAGATATAGGCGATTCCATGATAATGTTGCTCCTGCTCCAATTAGCACAGAGCTGAATTCAAATTTTTGGGAGGGAACAATACCAGGTAGCGGGCTAGGGGTTTCTAACTTATAGTCCATGTATCCTGTCGTCAGGCGTGGAATAAATGATAAATCCTCTGCAATCGCAAAAGGAGAAACGCCGATGATAGCGAGAGTGATTATCGAGCGATGTAGATTTTTCATTCTAACCCCCTTAAAAAAGTTTTATCAGAAACAAATACACAACACTAAAGACCCCCGATAGATAGGTCTATTTTTTAGTACCAGCTATCGAGGCATAATAATAGGTGCCCTTTGCGTAGATTCGCTAGAATGTTCCGAAGATACGTCTTTTTGGTTTTTCTTTAGTGTCAGGCATATCATTTGTATCTTGACGCTGCTGTTCTTGCTGCTGTTTTTCCTGTCGCTGCTGTTCCAGGCGCTGTTGCTCTTTGCGCTGCTGCTCTTGCTGCTGTTTTTCCAGCCACTGTTGTTCCAAGCGCTGCTGCTCTTTGCGCTGCTTCTCATCCTGCCGCTGTTTTTCCTGCTGCTGTTCAAGCCGTTGCTGTTCTTGCTGCTGTTTTTCCTGTCGCTGCTGTTCCAGGCGCTGTTGCTCTTTACGTTGCTGCTCTTTGCGCTGCTTCTCATCCTGCCGCTGTTTTTCCTGCTGCTGTTCTTGCTGCTGTTTTTCCTGTCGCTGCTGTTCCAACTTTTGTTGCTCAACTGCACTCTGAGCGCGAACTTCCTCTTTCAGGCGCATCAATTCTGTTTGATTTGAAATCACTGCCAAGCCTTTTTCAATCAACTTCAGACTATCCTGCAAAGCCCCCGCTGCTTTTTTCTGCTGTGCCTGTTGCAGGTAATCCTGGGCAATTCGCGCTAATCCCGCTTGCGCCTGGGTATTGCTTGCATCCAGCTTGAGCAGTTGCCGATAGGTCGCTTCCGCGTTATTTCCGACCGGTTCGGTTAACCGCTTGGCTTTGAATTGCGTTTCAGCCTGATCCAATAGCTTCTTTATTTCCTCATTGCGTTTAATTTGTTCTGTCTGCCGTTGCTGTTCTGCCGCCTGTTGAGCGCGTACCTCATCTCGCAACTGCGCCAATTCCGGGTGATCAGGAATCAGCGCCAGCCCTTTTTCAATCTGCTGCAAACTATCCGTGTATTTGCCATTCTTTTGTAATTCCAACGCCTGCGACAAAGACTGACTGGTCTCCTGCCGTCGCCGCGCCTGTTCCGTCTTTTGCCGTTCCGCTTCCTCTGCTTGCCGCCGCGCTTCTGCTTGTTGTCGCTGCTGTGCTTCGGCTTGCTGACGGGCCTGTTCGACCTTTACCCGTTCCGCCTCTTCAGCTTGTTGCCGTGCGGCTTCGGCTCTTTGTCGTTCTGCTTCCTCTGCTTTCTGCCGTGCTGCCTCCTCTGCTTTCTGCCGCGCTTGCGCCTCACGCTGCTGCTCGGCCAGCTTCGTTTTCACCTGCTCCCGTAATGCCAACAGTTCCCGATGATTGGGAACCGCTAATAAACCCTGCTCGATGTGAGTAAGACCCGCTTCCAATTGGCCTTCCTGAACACTGCGCTGTGCCTGCGCCAATAATTGCTTGGCTTGTACCTGTTGCTCTTTCTCCCGCTGCTGCCGCGCCTTTGCTTCCTCAATCCCCCGTGATACGTCCCCACGCAACTGTGCTAATTCCACCTGATTTGGAATCACCGCCAGTCCTTTGTCGATTAACGCCAGACTGTCTGGCAAAGCTCCCGCTGCTTTTTTCTGTTGTGCTTGTTGCAGATAATCCTGGGCAATCCGCGCTAATCCCGCTTGTGCCTGGGCATTGCCGGCGTCCAGTTGAATGATTTGCCGGTAGGCTTGCTCGGCATTGCTTCCCGCCGGTTCAATCAACCGTCCGGCTTTGAAATGCACCTCAGCCTGCTGATGCAAGGCTTTTATTTCCTGCTCGCGCCGGGCTTGTTCCGCCTGCCGTTTCTGTTCCACCGCCTGTTGAGCGTGGATTTGATCCCGTAATTGCGTCAATTCCAGGTGATCAGGAATCAGCGCCAGTCCTTTTTCAACCTGCTGCAAACTATCCGTGTATTTGCCACTCCGCTGTAATTCCAGCGCCTGCACCAAAGACTGACTGGCCTCCTGCCGCCGCCGCGCCTGTTCCGCCTTTTGTCGTTCCGCTTCCTCGACCTGCCGCCGCGCCTCTGCTTGTTGCTGCCGCGCTTCGGCTTGGCGCTGCTGCTCGATCACCCGCGCTTTCACCTGTTCAAGCAATGCCAACAAGTTTTGGTGCTGGGGAGCTATCATCAAACCTTGTGCAATATGCGCCAGGCTTATTTCCAACAGCCCTTCCTGAAAACTGCTCTGGGCCTGCGACAGCAATTGTTCAACTTGTAATTGCGTCTCCTGCTGGCGCTCCTGTTCCACCTTTTTAGCTCTCAGTTCGGCAATCCGCTGCTCGGCTTCCTGGCGCAACTTCAGCAACTCCGCGATTTCAGCTTCACGCGATAGTGGCGGCATCTGTTCAACCGGTTTCACCGATTCCGGGGGGTTTTCCGCCGTATTTCTTGACTTGAGAGTATACCCAACCGCTATCGCTAGAATTACCGCTCCAATGACCCCAATCCAAACCGGACGTTGTGATCTTTCTTTTAAAAAGCCTTGCAGCTTGCCACTCGTATTCCATCCCGATTGTAACCCGGTGTCGCCGGGAACAATCAAATTGAGCGCCTTTAGAAACTCATGGGTGTTCTGGTATCGATCTGCGGTTTTCTTCGCCAGCAGTTTGTTCAAAACGGGTTGGAGGTGGGCGCATTGACTAGGTAGGTTTGGCACGGGGGCATGCAAATGCTTGAGCATGATGGCGAGTGAATTATCGGCCTGATAGGGAGGCCGTCCCGTCAGCATCTCGTATAAAACCACGCCCAGTCCATACAAATCCGATTGAGTTGTGGCGCTTTCTCCTTTGGCCTGTTCAGGACTCATGTGGCTCGGGCTACCCACCACCGTACCTACCGCAGTGTGAATCGTATTCGATTCGGCTAATCGCGCCACCCCAAAATCGGTTAATACCGGCGTATCATCGTGGCGGAACATAATGTTGGACGGTTTTATATCCCGGTGGATGACGCCTTTTTCATGCGCGTAGCCCAGCGCTTTGGCGATACACTGGACAATATAAATTGCCAAATCAATGGACAAACCCTGTTGAATCCGCTCCTGGAGCGTACCACCGGAAAGGTATTCGATAGATAGATAAAGCTGGTTGTTTTCAGTAATCCCTACATCATAAATGTTAACGACATTGGGGTGTAACAGCCGTGCGAGGATTTGGCCTTCATGTTTGAACCGCTGCACTATTTCACTGGCATCATCAACTTCCTGCGCCAGGATTTTGATGGCGACCTGACGTTGTAAAGACTGCTGGGTGGCCCGATATACGGTAGCCATTCCGCCGCGCCCAAGTTCGCAGTCGATCTCATAGCCCGCGATTTGCGGGAATTCACGCCGGCGCAGACTTTCGCGGCTTTGATTCACCGGCGGGGAGAAATCTGGAGGGGGCCGCTGAAAACTCATTGGATACCCACTGTAGTCTGTGATCTTTATTATTTAAAGACAGATATAGCAATCTTATACAGGTTGTTGAATTTTTAAATACCATTCTAATTTCTTGAAGTTAAAAATAGTCTTGTCAAGATAATTAAGAAATCTTCTCTTCATTTGGTGAAAACTTTCGCTTTGATAAAAGTGTTTTCGCAGGAAGTTTTTTCCTCTTAACCAAACATCTTCCACCGGATTTTGATCAGGGGCGTTCGGCGCAAAATGATAACAGTTTATCTTCCGGTCTTTTTCATCGGTGATTCCTTCATTCACTTCATTCAAGTATTTTTTGACTTCTTTACCCGTATGATAGCGAGCGTTATCCCAAAGAATAATCAGTTTCNNGTAAAGATTAAGGCCGCCGTAATAGGTTTGTCGGTCCCGGCTATTTTCAATAGGAATTTCGGTTCTTTCATTTCGTCGACCCCAGGCATATCCCGTCGCGTCACCGGCTAGTAAATGACATTCATCTTGAGCAAAAACAATGACTTCTCCAGACTTTATTTCCGCTTCGCAGGCATCAATTTTTTTTTAGCTCTTGCCGTTTCAACAAGACTTCCTCTTCATCCCGTTTNNCGGTTCATCTTTCAAATGCAACAGGATTTCAAGACGCTGAGTCTTTGTTAAAAATCCTTTGCCGCCTTTGTAGTTCAATCGTAACCCTTTAGCGCCTTTATCTTCATAAATTACTTTCCATTTGCTCACGAATCCTTCAGAAACATTGAGTAAAAGGCTAATCTCTTTCGGCTTCAAATCACACATTATCATCTTGACCGCTAGCGCTCTTTTTATTTCCAGACTCGCCGGGGAATCAATGATGTCATCGAGTTCTAACATGAGGGTGGTCTCCTACTAATGGCTACTATTAAATAATAGCTTATTAAATAGAAAATTTAAACAACCTGAGAAGGATT
>DEHY01000197.1:2416-2659 GCA_002352185.1 Competibacteraceae bacterium UBA2788 | reverse complement strand
TCCATAGCCAGCCCGGTAATACGAAGCTCCACCAACTCCCCGTCCAGCATGGTGCGCGGCAACACGCTCCAGCCCAGCCCGACCACGACCATCATCTTGATCGTCTCCAGATAGTTTGTGTCAAAGGCGACGGACGGTTTAACACCCAACTGTCCCATCCGGTCTTCGACGATCCGCCGGGTGAAGGTCGCCGCGCTGGGCAAAATCGCGGGATAGTCTCCCAACTGGCGTGGCTCGATAGGG
>DEHY01000197.1:0-2383 GCA_002352185.1 Competibacteraceae bacterium UBA2788 | reverse complement strand
GGCGGCAGGCGATGCAGGCCGATATGGTGGCTGGTGGCCAGAATCAGCGATCCCGCCACCCGCCCGGACAGATTGCGCAAGGCCCGCCGACTGTCTTCCACCTCGGCCAGAATATGGCGCGCCCGCAGCAGCAGCAGGGTTCCCGCTTCGGTCAGGCGCACCGCCCGGCCCAAACGGTCGAACAGCCGCGCATTCAGATCGGCTTCCAACGCCGCGATCCGCTTGCTGATGGCCGGTTGCGTCAGGTGCAGTTGCTCAGCGGCGAGCGAGAACGAGCCGGTATCGGCCACGGTAACGAAGGCATGAAGACTGGCGATGTCCATGGATCAGCGAACGACCTGGGAAAGTTGATAGTCTTTAATTTTATACGAATCATGAAAAAGATGAATTTGTGTTATGACCTATCGCGCTTTAAGCTCGGTGGCAATTCAGGCGGGAGGTGATGCAATGGCTGGCAAGACTCTTTACGACAAGCTCTGGGATGCGCACATCGTGCGGATCGATGCCGATGGCACTGCGCTGCTCTATGTTGATCGCCATCTGGTGCATGAAGTCACCTCGCCGCAAGCCTTCGAGGGGCTGAAGCTGGCCGGGCGGCAACCGTGGCGGCTGGATTCGATGATGGCGATGCCCGATCACAACACCCCGACCGATCCCGGCTTCACTGCCATTGCCGATCCGGTGTCCCGCCTTCAGGTCGAAACGCTGGACGCCAACGCCCGTGCCCTCGGCTTGCGCTACTTCCCGATTGGCGACCTGCGGCGCGGAATTGTTCACGTCGTCGGCCCGGAGCAGGGCGCGACGCTGCCGGGCATGACCGTGGTTTGCGGCGACTCGCACACCGCGACCCATGGCGCGTTTGGGGCGCTGGCCTTCGGCATCGGCACCAGCGAAGTCGAGCATGTGATGGCGACCCAGTGCCTGATCCAGAAGAAATCCAAGGCGTTGTTGATTCAGGTCAACGGGCAGATGGGGCCGGGCGTGACGGCAAAAGATCTGGTGCTGGCGATCATCGGCCAGATCGGCACTGCGGGCGGCGCCGGCTACGCCATCGAATTCGGCGGCGCCGCCATCCGGGCGTTGAGCATGGAAGGGCGGATGACGGTCTGCAATATGGCGATTGAAGCGGGCGCCCGCTCTGGCATGGTGGCCGTGGACACGACGACCCTTGACTATCTCAAGGATCGCCCGTTTGCGCCCAAGGGCGAATTGTGGGAGCGGGCGGTTGCGGCCTGGGGTGATTTGCACAGCGATGCCGACGCCGAATTTGATCGGGTGGTCACGCTGGACGCAGCGGCGATTCAGCCGCAGGTCACTTGGGGCACCTCGCCGGAAATGGTGGTCGCGGTAGGGGAGCGCATTCCCGATCCGGCATTGGAAGCCGATCCGGTCAAACGCGCCGGCATGGAACAGGCGTTGCGCTATATGGGTTTGCAGCCGAATGCGCCGATCAGCGCGATCACGCTGGATCGAGTCTTCATCGGCTCCTGCACCAATGCCCGCATCGAGGATTTGCGGGCGGCGGCGGCGGTGATCAAGGGTCGCAAGGTAGCGGCCAGCCTCAAACAGGCTTTGGTGGTGCCGGGTTCCGGGCTGGTCAAGCAGCAGGCTGAAAATGAAGGTTTGGACCGGATATTCACCGCCGCCGGTTTCGAGTGGCGCGAGCCGGGCTGTTCCATGTGCCTGGCGATGAACGCCGATCAGTTATTGCCCGGTGAGCATTGCGCGTCCACCTCCAACCGCAATTTCGAGGGGCGGCAGGGACAGGGCGGGCGCACCCATCTGGTCAGCCCGGCGATGGCGGCGGCGGCGGCGCTGGCCGGTCATTTCGTGGATGTGCGGACCTTCTGAGGAGAGCGCCGATGAAATCCTTTAACCAACTTGATGGTCTGGTGGTCCCGCTGGATCGCGCCAACGTGGACACCGACGCGATCATTCCCAAGCAATTTCTCAAATCGATCCGGCGCACCGGCTTTGGCCATTACCTGTTCGATGAATGGCGCTATCTGGATCACGGCGAACCGGATATGGACTGTTCCAGGCGACCATTAAACCAGGAATTCAGCCTTAATCAGCCGCGCTATTGGGGCGCTCGCATTCTGTTGGCGCGGGAGAATTTCGGCTGCGGTTCGTCGCGGGAACATGCGGTCTGGGCGCTGGACGAGTTTGGCATCCGCTGCATCATCGCGCCGAGCTTTGCCGACATTTTCTTCGCCAACAGCTTCAAGTCCGGCCTGTTGCCGCTGCGGTTGCCGGTCGAGGTCATAAATCGGCTGTTTATCGCAGTGGAAGCGACGCCCGGTTATCGGCTGACGGTGGATTTGCCGGCGCAAACGGTGACGACGCCGGACGGAACCCGCTTCGGCTTCGAGGTAGACCCGTT
>DEHY01000137.1:55672-60825 GCA_002352185.1 Competibacteraceae bacterium UBA2788 | reverse complement strand
AGCAGCAGGCAGGCCTTGATGATCTGCACCCAGGTGGTGGCCAGCATGCCGCCGAAAACCACGTACATGATGATCAGGATGCCGACAATGGTAACGGCATAGACGTACTCCAGCCCGAACAGCACCTGAATCAGCTTGCCGGCGCCGACCATCTGCCCGATCAGGTACAGAATCACCACCACCAGTGAGCTGGTCGCGGCCATAGTGCGCATCGGCACCCGCTGGAAGCGGTAGGAAACGACGTCGGCATAGGTGTACTTGCCGAGATTGCGGAGCTGTTCCGCCATCAGGAACATGATGATCGGCCAGCCGACCAGCCAGCCCACCGAGTAGATCAGGCCGTCGTAGCCGTTAATGAACACCAGGCCGGAAATACCCAGGAAGGAAGCCGCCGACATATAGTCGCCGGCGATAGCCAGGCCATTCTGGAAGCCGGTGATGCCGCCGCCGGCGGTATAAAAGTCCTTGGCGGTCTTGGTGCGTTGTGCGGCCCAATAGGTGATGCCCAGAGTAAAGGCAACGAAAGCCAGGAACATAACGATGGCGGGGACATTGACCGTCTTTTCTCCGGCAGCGAACGCGAAAGGAGAAAAGGTCAGGGTGATAGCAGCGAGTGCTGCCTGCCGGCCTCTCATAGCACTTCCTCCTTGATTTCGCTGGTCAGCCGGTCAAACTCGGCATTGGCGCGGAAGACATAAATCCCGGTGAGCGCAAAGGCGCTCAGAATCACGCCGATACCGACCGGAATGCCGACGGTCGCGACCGATCCTTCCCACAGCGGCTGCGCCAGGATCTGCTTGTTGAAAGCGACGACCAGGATGAAGCCGTAGTAAATGCCCAGCATGGCAAAAGACAACAGCCAGGCGAACTTGCTGCGTTTCGATACCAGTTCGTGGTATTTGGGGTTGCTTTTTATGGCGTGAACTAGGTCTTGCTGCATCGTTCATTTCCCATAGGTGGTGGATAGCAGGTACTCGCGAATTGACCGGCGCTGGCGGTCTGACATCGACTGCCGATAAACCGAATGGCTCTAGTGGTTTACCCGGACGCGGTTAATTCTCGATACTGCCTTTAGTGGTTGCTTGGCTGCGAGAAAGAATCGCGAGCATAGAAAATACTAGCTTCATCTCTCATCAAGTAAAGGCCGGAAATGGGGTTATTTTTCAACACACAGGATTACGGTGTCACTGGATCTCCGTGACAATTAACGGATTCGCATGAATTAAATCGTTTTTCAATGCATTTTTCGGGTTTTCGGATCGGATGATCCAACTGATTTGCTTAATAAAGTTCGACTGGATCAACATCCAGTGACCAGCGGACCGCACGGTCGGCAGGCTGCGCCCACAACTGCGCGATCCAGAGATCCAGGAAGCGGTGCAACGCCTGGCGTTGCGTCCCTTGCAGCAATAAATGGGCGCGATAACGACCTGCGCGGCGTTCCATCGGCGCCGGGGCCGGCCCCAGCAGTTCCAAATGATCCGCTATCGGTTCCGCCAGCATCCGTGCGAGGTGCAGAAATCCCATGACCCGTTCCGAATCAACGGCTTCAGCTCGCAGCAGGGCTTGGTGGGCAAAGGGGGGGAAAAGGGCGGCCCGCCGTTCCGCCAGTGCCGCTGCGGCAAAGGCCGGATAGCCTTCGGACACCAGGATGCGCAACAGCGGATGGTCAGGATGGTGGGTCTGAATGACGACCATTCCCGGTTTTTCGGCGCGCCCGGCCCGCCCGGCGACTTGCAGGATCAATTGNNGAATGTCGGCCAGCAGCGTTTCCAGGCTGCCGCGCCGACGGGTGCTGTCGCGATCCATGCGGGCGATGCCCACGCCGGAAAATTCCTGGCGCAAGGCTGTCTCCAGGCGCTCGGTGCCATGACCCACCGCCCGTAAATCCACGCTGCCGCAGATTGGGCAGGCCGGTTCCACCGGTCGGCTGTCGCCGCAGTGATGGCAGATCAGGCGGCGTTGCCGCAGATGCAGGGTCATCCGGGCGTCGCAATGCCGGCACTGGCTCATCCAGCCGCATTCATGACAAAACAGCACGGGAGCGAAACCACGCCGGTTGAGGAACAGCAAAACCTGCTCATCGCGGGCCAGATGCGCTCGCATCCGTTCCAAAAGAGGGGGTGACAATCCCTCGGTCATGGGCTGGCGCCGCACATCCAAAATCAGGATCGGCGGTTCAGCGCCGCCGCCCACCCGTTCCGGCAGGCGCAATAATTGATAGCGGTCGGTCTGGGCATTCTGGATGCTTTCCAGCGCCGGGGTGGCGGAACCCAGCACCACCGGGACGCCGAGTTGATGACCGCGAATCACGGCCAGATCGCGAGCGTGGTAGCGGAAACCCTCCTGCTGCTTGAATGAGGGATCATGCTCCTCGTCCACGATGAGAATACCCGGCGCTCGCAGCGGCGCGAACACCGCCGACCGGGTGCCGACGACGACCTTNNCGCGCCAGCAATTGCGGGGTCAGGCCGATTTCCGGCGCCAATACCAGCGCTTGCCGACCCCGGGCCAGCACCGCCTCGATCAGACGTAGATAAACCTCGGTTTTACCGCTGCCGGTGACGCCCTCCAGCAGGAAAACCTGAAAGCGATCCAGCGCGGCGCTGACCGCCGTCACGGCGTCGGCCTGCGCCGCGTTTAACGTCGGCGGCGGCAGGGACGCAAGGGATGGCGAGGGAACGGGATGGGCGGGATCAACCGGCGTCACCGCTTCCACCCAACCTTTATCCCGCAGCGTCCGCAGAGTAGCGGTGCTGTTGCGGACCACCGGGCGCAAATCTTCGGGTTCAGCGCCCCCGGAACAGTGTGCAAGATGGTCGAGCAGCAAGCGCTGAGTGGGAGCGCGGCGCAAGGCGGCGGTATCAGCGAGCGCGTTTTGCCCAGCGGGTGTAATGCGCCATAGCGGCGACAGGGTGGGCAGGAGGGCCGGTTCGCCCTGACGCAACAGCATCGGCAGGGCGGTAGCGAACACTTCACCCGGCGGATGGTGGTAGTAACGCTGCGCCCACTGCATCAGCGTCAGCAGGTCGGCAGGCAGGATCGGTTCATGATCAAGTACGGCCAGCACCCGCCGCAGCGCAGCCGGATCGATCTCGCTCTCCACACCGACTGCAACCAGAAAGCCCACCAGGTTCCGCCGTCCGAACGGCGCCCGCACCCGCATCCCCGGCTGCAACAGCGCAGGATCACAGTCCGGCGGCGGCAGGTAATCGAAGGTTCGGTAAAGCGGGGATGGAACCGCAATCCGCAGAATCGGGCCGGACACGGCGGCGCAACCGTCAACCGCCGAACAGGCTGGCGCGCAGGCCTTCCAGCATGAATTGCACGGCCAGCGCCGTCAGAATCACGCCCAACAGCCGGTCAATGACATTGGCGCCGGTTTCACCGATCAGCTTCATCAGTTGCGGGGCCAGCAGCAGGCACAGCAGGGTCAGCAGCAGCACGGTCAGCAAGACCCCCATCAGGCCGAGAAACAACAGCGGCTGTTCCTGTGGGCGCAATCCGCTGGTCGTCAGCAGAATGGTGGTCAGAGCGCCGGGGCCGGCCAGCAGAGGAAAAGCCAACGGGAACACCGAAATGTCCGCCTTGTACTGGGCGACCTCCTGTTCGCGCACGGTCGCCAGCCGCAGGCCGGAGGGGCGAGCGAACACCATATCAATCGCCAGCAGAAACAGCAGCGCGCCGCCACTGACCCGGAACGCCGCCAGACTGATGCCCAGAACCCGCAGCAGGGTGTCGCCGGTGAACAGGAACAGCAGCAGGATTAAGGTGGCAATGAAGACACCCTTGCAGGCCATGCGGCGGCGGTAGCGGTCGCTGCCGCCACGGGTCAGCGCCGAAAATACCGGCGCAACTCCGACGGGATCGATGACGACCAGAAAGGTCACAAAGACGGGAATCAGGGATTCCAGCATGATGGGTGCGACTAAAGAAGGGCAGCGCCGCTAATGGCGGCGCTTTGGGAGTAGTTCATTCACCGGCCCGGAACGCGCCGAGCGCGCCGCCCTGACCCTGGACGAACACGATATTGCCAGCGGCCAGTGGCGGAGCAAGGATGCTCTTGCTCGCCGCACGGATTCGGCCCACGATTTTGCCGCTGTCCTTGCTCAACCAGTGCAGGTAGCCCTCGAAATCGCCGACCACGACGTACTCATCGGTAGCCGCCGGAGCAGACAACCGACGCCCCGTCAGTTCGGGTTGTTTCCACAGAGTGCCGCCGCTGCGGCGATCCAGCGCCAGCACCGCATCGGCGTCATCGCTGACGTAAACCTGTTGCGCGTCCACATCGAGACCGGCGTAGCTGGACAGTTCGCGATTCCACACCAGGTTGCCGTTGCGCATGTCAATGGCGGCGACGCTGCCGCGATAGGCGACCAGGTAGAGAGTGTCGCCAAAAATCCGGGGTTCGGAATCGATATCGATCAGCCGCTCTATTTCGGTGCGGCCACGCGGCGCGGCGATGGTTTTTTCCGTGACCGGCAGGCCCTTGTTCAGGGACAACACCAGCAGCTTGCCGGTATCCAGCCCGGCAATGACCAGATCGTGAGTCAAGAGTGGCGCCGCATTGCCGCGCAGGCTGAGCGCCGGAGTGGTGTAAGCGTAAACCCAGCGGCGTTCGCCGGTGCGGGCATCAAGGCCGGTGAACTTGCCATCAATCGTGCGCACCACCACCACGCCGCCACCGGCGCGGGGTGACGCCAGCACTTCACTGGAGACTTGGGCCCGCCAGGCTTCCTGACCATCAGTCTGGCGCAAGGCGACCACCTGACCTTTACTGGTGCCGACCAGCACCAATCCGGTTTCACTGACCCCTACTCCGCCGGAGATCGGCAACTGGGTCGCGCTTTGCCACAGCCGCTGGCCGCTGAGCGCATCCAACGCCATAACCGTGCCATCGTGGCTGGCGGCGTAAATCCGTCCACCCGCCAGCGCTGGCGTCAGGCGAATGAACTGTTTTTCTGCGCCTGCGCCCACCGTGATTTCCCAGATCTGCCGAACGCCCATCGGTTGCGCGATGGATTTCAGTTCAGCAGGTGGAATCGAGTTATCGGAACCACCAAACCAGCTACAGCCGGCGCTCAGTACCAGCAGAAACAG
Organism: Competibacteraceae bacterium UBA2788; assembly: GCA_002352185.1. Lineage (GTDB taxonomy): Bacteria > Pseudomonadota > Gammaproteobacteria > Competibacterales > Competibacteraceae > Contendibacter. The sequence goes on along the minus strand of DEHY01000137.1, from coordinate 55,725 downwards.
CGGAAATATGCGGCGGATCATCATCATTGACCTGATGTAGCGGAAACGGGGGC
>DEHY01000137.1:0-55545 GCA_002352185.1 Competibacteraceae bacterium UBA2788 | reverse complement strand
GCCGCTGCATAGGCCGTTCTGGCCCTGGCGAGGTCATTGCCGGCCAGATAAAAATCGCCCTTCAACGCCTCGCGCTCGACGGTCAGGCTGGCCGTAGCCACCTCATCCAGCAGCTTCTGAGCCTCGGTGGGCTGACCGGCGGCGAACCGCGCCTGCGCCAGTCGCAGCCGGGCAATATCCTTGAGTTCGTCAAGTTTGGCGTTGCCGATAACCCATTCCAGCCGCTGAATGGCGGTCGCCGTATCACCGCCGTCCAGCGCCAGTTTGGCCAGCCGCAACGCCGCCAGCACCGCATAGGACGATTTCGGGAAGTCGGTCAATACGGCTTGTCCACGCTGGCTGGCGTCAGGCTTGCCGACCGCTGCGACGAAAGCGTCATAGGCCTGCGAGGCTTTTTCCGCTTGAGCGTTACGGTAGGAACCCCAGTATTGCCAGCCAAAGATCGCGATCAGACCGAGCGCGATACCGACGACGATGCTGGCGCCGTTGTCCTTCCACCATTTTCTGAGATCCTCGACGCGCTCGTCGTCGGTGTATTGTTCCATTGCGTTCTATCCTCAAGCGTCCTGTTCTACTCAGGCGATAGGGTTGAAATTCAGCGCCGCGCGCAGATGAGCGGCAACCTGACCGCACGGCAGGGTGACTTGCTCGCCCTGCGTTTCGCGCAATGACTTGATCGCGACGGCGTCGGCTTTGATCTCATCCTCGCCCAGGATCAACGCGAAGCGGGCGCCGCTGTGATCAGCGCGGCGGAACTGGGCCTTGAAGCCGCCGCCGCCGCAGTTCATCCGCAGCCGCAGCAGCGGCACTTGCTCGCGTAATTGTTCGGCCAGCGCCAGCCCTTGCCGCTGGGCGGCGTCGCCCACCATGATCAGGTAGGCGTGGGGATTGGGATCAACGCCTGAATAACCNNCCTAACTGTTCGATCAGGCCATCGTAACGTCCGCCGGCGCAGATCGTGCCTTGAGCGCCGAGGGTGTCAGTCACCCATTCGAACACGGTCTTGCAGTAGTAATCCAGGCCACGCATCAGACGCGGATTGATCTGGTAGCGGATGCCAGCGCTGTCCAGCAACGCCCGCAATTCCGCGAAATGGCTCCGGGATTCGGCATCGAGGTGATCCAGCAACACCGGCGCCTCCGCCACGACCCCGTGCATCGCCGGATTTTTGGTGTCCAGGATGCGCAGCGGATTGGTGTGCAGCCGCCGCCGGCTGTCTTCGTCCAGTTCCGTGCGCCGGGTTTCAAGGTAGGCCACCAGCCGTTCGCGGTAGGCGGCGCGGGCGGCGCTGGAGCCGAGCGAGTTGAGTTGCAGCGTAACCTCGCGGATGCCGAGCCGTCGCCACAACCGCGCCGTCAGACCAATCAATTCGGCGTCAATGTCCGGGCCAGCCATGCCGTAGGCTTCAACGCCGACCTGGTGAAACTGGCGGTAGCGGCCCTTCTGCGGTTTTTCGTAGCGAAACATCGGCCCGGCGTACCACAGCCGCTGGGTCTGGTTATGCAGCAGGCCATGCTCGATGCAGGCGCGGACGCAACCTGCAGTGCCCTCCGGGCGCAAGGTCAAACTCTCATCGTTGCGGTCGGCGAAGGTGTACATCTCTTTCTCAACGATGTCGGTCACTTCGCCAATCGAGCGGGCAAACAACTCGGTCTTTTCAACTATCGGCAGACGGATTTCGCGGTAATCATAGGCGGCGAGCGCCTCGCGCACCGTGGCTTCGAGGCCCTGCCACAGCGCCGATTCGCCGGGCAGGATGTCATTCATGCCACGGATGGCTTGAAACGGCTTGGGCATGGTCAGGGAGAAGGCGTCAACGTGAAGCGGCTGACGGTGCCGCGCCGGGGCAGATAGATCGCTGCATCCACCAGCCGGTCATCCAGGGCAATGCGTGCGGCGGGCGCGTTGCCCAGCGTCACCGTGAATGGCGCCGGGCCGGCTATGGCGTGGGTGGTGTTGGCTTTCATCAGGCCGTTAGCCAGCACCTTGCCTTGTGCATCTTTCACTTCCACCCAGCAGTCTTCGCTGAATTGCAGCATCAGCCGGGCGTCGGATCGAGCGTCCGGCGCTGAGTTGTCGCCACTACTCCCTACAGTGGCGGAAACCGTGGCGGTGGTGGCGAGAGTAACGCCGGATACCGCTGGCGCTGGAGGAGATTCGGGACGGATCCCAGGTGCGAGGGTGGGTGGCATCAACAGTGCGATAGCCGATGACGTTGCGCCCCCCGGTTCGGGATGGGGCGCAGGGGGAGACTCACCGGCTGCGGGCGCGGGCGCTGGAGGCGCCGGTTCATGGATCGCCTCATCGGGCTTGGGCTTGGGCTGGAACGGGTACTGAGTCTGCGTCGTGACCGCCATCGGGCTGCTGGCAGTCTGAGCGCCGCCGTCCCGGTGACCGCCCGTCCACCATGCGCTCAGTCGGCTGGGGTCCAGGCTCCCTAAATTCTGCACGGCGGCCCAGCCGACGCCGATGATCACCAGCAGATAAAGCAGGCCGCGCAAGTCCCGAACCTGGGTCTGCCGGCGGCGCGGATGCACCACTTTTAGCGGTGGAAGCTCTCGGCTGGCACCCACTTGCTGGCTGTAGCGATCCAGCGCCACCGACTCCGGCAGTTCCAGAAATCGGGCGTAGCGGCTGAGATAGCCGCGCACAAACACCGGCGGCCCCAAGCGCTCGAAGTCATCATTCTCGATAGCCTGGATCAGGATCGGGTTCAGACCGAGACGGCGAGCCACTTCGCGCAGTTCGGCGCCGTGACTGGCGCGAGTGCGGGCCAGCCAGGCGCCCAACGATTCGGCGTGCGTGGCGACAGCTTCGGTCGACGGGTTGAAATCAGCGGAGGATTCGTGGCTCATACTCATGGCGACTGTTTCAGGCGACGGGCTTGATCGGAATTGGGGAACTGGGATAACAGTAACACACCGTACTCCCGGCGTAATTGCGGGTCGCCATCGCTCGCTTGCTCGACAGCGATGCCCAGCCACAGGCTCTGTGGCGTTGGGCGGGTTTGGGCATGATAGCGTTGCAGAAAAGCGCGCGCCTGCAAGGTTTTGCCCTGATTCTGGCTGAGTTCAGCCAGATCGAGCAGGGCGCTGGTGTTGTTGGGGTTAAGTTCCAGCGCCTTGCGCAGCCAGGTTTCAGCCTGGGCGGAATCATTCCGCTTGCGGGCGCAGGTCGCCAAACCGGCGTAGGCGTCGGCGGCAGTAGCGCCGGCATTGGCCGGATCAGCGGCGACTTTCTGCAATTCGGCTTCGCCCTCGGCGGTGCGAACCGGCTCGCGGGTACAGAGAAAACGGGCATAGTTCAGCTTGGTCAGGGTGTAGTCGGGCTTGAGTTCGATGGCGCGCTTGAAGTGGGTTTCGGCGGGGCCGTACTCCCGCATCTCCTCATAGAGAATGGCAATGGCGTTGTGCGCCTCGGGACTGTTCTCATCGAATTGCAGTGATTTGAGCAGTTTCTCGGCGGCGACCTCGTAATGGCCGGATTGCATGTAGCCGATGCCCAGCTTGAAATTGGCTTCGGCGACATTTTCCTTGAAATCCCGCTCCTGCGAACCGGCGCAAGCGCCCAGCAGCAGCGCCAGCAACAGGGTCGTTGATTTAGCCGATAGCCGCATGATTGATGCTCTAGCCTGCGACCTGCGCAATCGGCAGGATCGGCGCCCGCCGCCGACTGCGCGCCTGAACCTGTCCGGCCAGTTGGCCGCAGGCGGCGGCGATGTCGTCCCCCCGGGTCTTGCGAGTGACCACCGTCAGATCGTGGGCCATGAGCGCGGCATGAAAGCGGGCGATAGCGGCGGGGCCGGAACGCCGGTGGCGCGTCCCCGGAAAGGGATTGAACGGAATCAGGTTGACCTTGGACGGGATGTCTTTGATCAGCGCGGCCAGCGCATGGGCATGACTTTCGGAATCATTGACGCCGTCCAGCAGCACATATTCCCAGGTGATCCGGCGATGCGGCTTGTCGGCGATGTAATGCCGACAGGCGGCCAGCAGTTCAGCAATCGGATATTTGCGGTTGAGCGGCACCAGTTGATTGCGCAATTCATCGGTGGGCGCGTGCAGCGAGACGGCCAAGCTGACTTCAGACACCTCGCGCAACCGGTACAGCGCCGGGACGACGCCAGCGGTACTCAGGGTGACGCGGCGCTTGGAGATGCCAAAGCCGAGATCGTCCTGCATCAGGTCAGTGGCCTTGACCACGCGGTCAAAATTCAGCAGCGGTTCGCCCATGCCCATCAGCACGATGTTGGTGATGATGCGATTGCCGTTGCGGACATCGCCCAGCAGGCGGCTGGCCTGCCAGACCTGACCGATGATTTCGGCGACGGTGAGGTTGCGGTTGAAGCCCTGTTGCGCAGTGGCGCAAAACGAGCAATCCAGCGGGCAGCCAATCTGCGAAGACACGCATAACGTACCGCGATCCGGCTCCGGGATGAACACCGTTTCAATGCTGTTGCCGCTATCCAGCCGGATCAGCCACTTGTGCGAACCGTCACGTGAAGCCTGGTCGAGAATCACTGCGGGCAGGCGGATTTCGGCACAGGCGGCCAGCCGTTCCCGCAGCGCCTTGCTCAGGTTGCTCATGGCGGCGAAGTCGGTGACGCGCTCATGGTAAATCCACTTCATGATCTGGGTGGCGCGAAAGGGTTTTTCGCCCAGCGCGGCGAAGAACGCCTCCAGATCGCGGCGATCCAGATCGAGCAGGTTCACCTTGCCGATCTCTGGAAGGGCAACCGGGCCGTTGGCCAGTTCACTCATGACGCGGACAAATATCGTCGGGCTTAAAGAAAAAGGCGATTTCGGCTTCAGCCGTTTCCGGCGCATCGGAGCCGTGTACGGTGTTGCGGGTGGTGTTTTTGCCCAGGTCGAAGCGAATCGTGCCGGGCGTGGCTTTTTGGGGATCGGTGGAGCCCATAATCGCCCGGTTTCGGGCGATAGCGTCCTCGCCTTCCAGCACCATCACCAGGATGGGGCCTTCGGTCATGTAGGCCACCAGTTCAGAATAGAACGGGCGCTCGCGATGGACGGCATAGAATTGTTCGGCTTGCTCTTGGCTTAGCCGAACCATCCGAGCCGCAGCGATGCGCAAGCCGGAACTCTCGAAGCGACTGATAATCTGGCCGATGATGTTCCGGCGGACCGCGCCGGGCTTGATGATGGATAAGGTGTGTTCCAAGGTCATGCGAGGCTCCGTGGAGTCATTAGGATTGGAGGATAGGGCGAATCCGACGGCGGGGTGTCGGGCGGATTTGAAGTTTATCGGAGTTTAACGATATTGGGGCGATCCCGGCAACGCACCCGTAGGGTCACAACTCGCCGCAGCCCGGATTCCAGAAAAAGCGCGCCAGTTTATATCGAAGGGCGTGACTCTGTCCCGCGCCCTGTGGAAAACGCACCGGTTTCAATCTGAATCACCGCCCCAGCACTGGCGCCAAAAACCGCCCGGTATGACTGTGCGGATGCGCCGCCATCTGCTCCGGCGTCCCCAAAGCCACGACCTCACCTCCCCCGCCGCCGCCTTCCGGCCCCAGATCAATGATCCAGTCTGCGGTCTTGATCACATCCAGATTATGCTCAATCACCACCATGGTATTGCCGCGATCCCGCAATTCATGCAGCACCTTCAACAACTGTTCAATGTCGTGAAAATGCAGGCCGGTAGTCGGCTCATCGAGAATATAAAGCGTCTGGCCGGTGTCGCGTTTGGACAGCTCCCGCGCCAGTTTCACCCGTTGCGCTTCGCCGCCGGAGAGCGTGGTCGCATTCTGCCCGAGCCGGATATAGGACAAGCCGACGTCGGTCAAGGTCTGGAGCTTGCGGGCGACGACCGGCACGGCCTGATAAAACGCCAGCGCATCCTCGACCGTCATCTCCAGCACTTCATGGATGTTGCGGCCCTTGTAGCGGATATCCAGGGTTTCCCGGTTGTAACGCCGGCCTTTGCACCCATCGCACGGTACATAAATATCCGGCAGGAAATGCATCGCCACCTGAATCACTCCGTCGCCCTGACAGACTTCACAGCGTCCGCCCTTCACATTGAAACTGAACCGTCCGGGCTGATAGCCCCGGGAACGCGATTCCGGCACTCCGGCAAACAATTCGCGGATCGGAGTGAACAGGCCGGTGTAGGTGGCCGGATTGGAGCGCGGCGTGCGACCGATGGGACTTTGGTCAATGTTGACCACCTTATCCAACAGCTCCAAACCGATTAAATCCCGGCAGGGCGCGGGCGCTTCATTGGCGTTGTTCAAATCGCGGGCGGCATAGCGGTACAGCGTATCGTTGATCAGGGTGGACTTGCCGGAACCGGAAACGCCGGTAATGCAGGTGAACAACCCCAGTGGAATCTCCACGCTCAGATTTTTCAGATTGTTGCCGCTGGCCCCGACAATCCGTAGCTTCTTCTTCGCATCCGGCGGCGTTCGCCGGGTCGGCACTTCAATCCGCCGCCGCCCGCTCAAATACGCGCCGGTCAAGGATTCGGGCTGCGCGATGATGTCGGCAGGCGTCCCTTGCGCCACGATCCGTCCGCCATGTACGCCCGCGCCCGGCCCCATGTCCACCACATGATCGGCGGTGCGAATGGCGTCCTCGTCATGCTCGACCACGATCACGGTGTTGCCGAGATCGCGCAACCGCAACAGGCTGGCCAGCAGCCGGGCGTTATCGCGCTGGTGCAAACCGATGGACGGCTCATCCAGCACGTACATGACGCCAACCAGGCCCGCGCCAATCTGCGACGCCAACCGGATGCGCTGCGCTTCGCCGCCCGACAAGGTGTCGGCGCTGCGTTCCAGACTCAGATAATCCAGCCCGACATTGACCAGAAAATTCAACCGCTCGCTGATTTCCTTGACGATTTTCGTGGCGATTTCACCGCGTCGGCCCGGCAGGTTTAATTCCGCGAAGAACTCACGGGCTATGCCAATAGGCCGGGCGACGATGGCGGGCAAATTCTGGCCGGCGACAAAGACATGGCGGGCGGAACGATTCAACCGCGCTCCGTTGCAGGACGGACACGGGCGACTGCTCAAATATTTCGCCAATTCATCCCGCACCAGATTCGATTCAGTTTCCCGGTAGCGGCGATCCATGTTAACGATGACGCCTTCAAAGGCATGGCGGCGCACCGACCGTTCGCCGCGACTGTTGGCGTACTCGAACTCGATGGTTTCGTGGCCGCTGCCGTGGAGAATGATGGTGCGGATCCGTTCCGGCAACTCCTGAAATGGCGTATCCACCTCGAAACCGTAATGTCGCGCCAAAGATTGAACGAGTTGGAAATAATAGAAATTATCCCGATCCCAGCCGCGCACTGCACCCCGCGCCAGACTCAGATGCGGATGCGCCACCACCCGCTCGGCATCGAAAAACTGCTTGACGCCCAAGCCATCGCATTCCGGGCACGCGCCGGTCGGGTTGTTGAACGAGAACAGCCGTGGCTCCAGTTCGCTCAAGCTGTACCCGCACACCGGACAGGCGAAACCGGCGGCGAACAGCAGTTCGGCCTGTTCCGGCTGATCCAGAAACGCCACCCGCGCCACGCCCTCGGCCAGCCGCAGCGCGGTCTCGAACGATTCCGCCAGCCGCAAACCGAGATCAGCACGCACCTTGAAACGGTCTACGACGACCTCAATCGTATGCTTGCGGCGCAAATCCAGCGGCGGCGGGCTGTCCAGTTCCACCACTTCGCCGTCAATCCGGGCGCGCACGAACCCCTGGGCGCGCAGGTCCTGCAACAGCTTGACATGTTCGCCCTTGCGCTCCTTGACCACCGGGGCCAGCAGCATCAACCGTTCGCCCTCCGGCAACGCCAGCACCTGATCCACCATCTGCCCCACGGTTTGCGCGTCAAGGTCAATGTGGTGATCCGGACAGCGCGGAATCCCGGCGCGGGCGTACAACAGCCGCAAGTAATCGTAAATCTCGGTGATGGTGCCGACCGTCGAACGCGGATTGTGCGAGGTGGATTTCTGCTCGATGGAAATGGCCGGCGACAGCCCTTCAATATGATCCACGTCGGGCTTTTCCATCAGCGACAGGAATTGCCGGGCGTAGGCCGACAGCGATTCGACATAGCGGCGCTGGCCTTCGGCATAGAGCGTGTCGAAGGCCAGCGAGGATTTGCCGGAACCGGACAGGCCGGTGATGACGATCAGCCGGTTGCGCGGCAGGTCGAGGTCAATGTTTTGCAGATTATGGGTGCGTGCGCCGCGAATCTTGAGGGTGTCCATGCGACCGGGTTCATCCCGCAATGTGGAAATCGTCAAATGTCTTCCTGCTCAGGACGTTGCCGGCTGCGATGTGAAACGGGCTGGAACTCCATGCTGCGCCGAGTCCGTATCACGAAGATCCGGTTTGGACGCCAACGCGAAAACTCTATCAGCCACTTCCGCAATGAAGATCACCGAAGCCGGTTTCCGGGTCTTGGGATGGACAGGCTCACGCACTTCAAGCAACTGAAATCCAGAGTCCCTGAATAGCTTGATCCAGCTCTCCATGGTTCTGAAATACCAGGGAGCCGGGTCGGTGAAATCGGCGCTGAATCCGGTCCACGAGCCTTCGCGCCAACCATCCTGATAGGGAAAATCGCCACAGGCCATAATCGGGTGAAGGGTTTGAATTATCAATGCGCCGTGTGCATTCAATAACGACGGAGCCGCTCTAAACATCGCTTCGACCGATTTATGGCCCAACAGCGCGAAATTGCAAACCATGACATCTACCGAAATTTTGAGTTTTCCGGCAGCAATTTCCTCATAAGACGCCACCCGGAAATCGCCTCCTCCCGCGCTTTGGGCTTTTTCAATCAAATCTGGAACCGCATCGACTCCAGTGACCTGGATCTGTCGTGCAGCCAGTTCCCGCGTCAGCCACCCCTCGCCGCAACCCAGATCCAGAACGGTGCGCGGCGAACGGCTGAGGACTGCTTCGACGATGGCTTGATTGGTGATGAGTCGCCGACTGTCGATCTGCCCATCGCGCACGGCTTTGGTCCACGGCAAGGCGTTTTTGCCCCAGGACTCAACGATCTTCACGTCGCTCAGTGGATCACGGCTCATTCTATTCAATGCCCGGTTATTGCGTCAGCGTGGTGGCTAATCCTCTTCGACCGTTCCAGCCGCTGCCAGGCCTCCAGCACGCAGGCCACCGACCAGGCCTGCGCCGGCGCTCCACGCGGCTGGTGCGGCGGCGCGCCGTCGAAAATCTCGCTGATCGCGCCCAAGCCGGCGTCCAGCAGGTGATCGCGGATCGGCTCCAGCCAGGCTTGCGCCGCCGCTGCGTCACCATGTACCCGATGGTCGGCCAGCGCATAGTGACCCAGCAGCCAGGCCCACACCGGGCCTTGATGGTAGCTGCTGTCCCGCTCCCGCACATCGCCCAGATAATAAGGCCGGAATTCGGCGTGGCGCGGCGCCAGCGAACGCAGACCGTAGGAGGTCAGCAGTTCCCGCCCGCAGACTCGAACCGCCGCCTGCTGCGCGACCGGATCGAGCGGGCTGTGACGCAGGCTCACCGCGAAAATCTGATTGGGGCGGATGCGGGCATCGTCGCCGTCAGGACCGTCCAGCACGTCATACAACCCCTCGCCATCGGGGCGGACAAAGCGCTGGAACCCATCGCCTGCCTGCATCGCCAGATCGTCGTAGAAAGCGGGCGATTGACCCAACTGCCGGGCGAAATCGGCCACCACCCGCAGCGCGTTGTACCAGAGCGCATTGATTTCCACCGGCTTGCCAACGCGCGGCGTCACCACCCAGTCGCCGATCTTGGCGTCCATCCAGGTCAGTTGCGTCCCCGGCTCGCCAGCGCGCAGCAGCCCATCCCTGGAATCCATGCCGATGCCGTAGCGGGTTCCGGCCACATGCCAGGCGATGATTTCCTGCAACACCGGAAACGCCGCGACCAAAGTTTTGCTATCGGCGCTGGTCTCCAGATAGGCCCGCCACGCCTCGACATACCACAGCGCCGCATCCACCGTGTTGTAGGCCAGCGGCTCAGCAGCGCTGGGAAACAGATTGGGCAACATACCCCGGTCAATGAAGCGGGCGAAGGTCAGCAGGATGCGGCGGGCGGTATCGCTGCGCCCGGTCGCCAGCGTCAGTCCGGGCAGTGCGATCATGGTGTCGCGGCCCCAGTCGCCGAACCAGGGATAGCCCGCGATCACCGATTCGCCGTCCGGCAAATCCGGCAACGGGCGGGCAAACAGGAAACCGTCCGCCGCCAGCGCCAGTTGCCGCACCCAGTCCGGCGCGCCGCGCAACTCCGGCGCCTGCGTCTCAGCCTGGGTCAGCAAGGCGATTTCCCGGTTCAGGAATCGCTGTTGCGCCGCGCCCAAATCCAGATCGGCTCCCTCCTGCAAACTGGCGATAACGCCAGTCCAGACACCGGGTTGCAGCGTCAGGACCGCCTCGCCGATGCAAAAATGATGGTCGCGGTAGGCCAACCCGCGTTCGTGTTCCACCGGCAGATCGAAATGCTCGAACCAGTGGGCGTCACCCACAATGACGCCGCCCCGCGCCCACAACCGCAGCGTAAAATCAGGCGTATGCACCTGCCGCATCGCGGGATCAGATGCATCCAGCGCCGGTTGAAAATCGCTCATCCGGGTTCGAGCGTGATGGTCGCGGCCATTCACCAGCAGGCGAACCCGCAGTTGCAAATCGCGGCCAATATTTTCCGCCGCCAGCCGCCAGGCGACATAGCTGGTGTTGGCGCCCGGTTCCAGCCAGATGCGCTGTTCCAGCACGATGTCGCCGACCGCGAAGCGCCAAACCGGCATCCGCCCTTCCAGCCGGAACGATTCGAGGTGTACGTGACCGGGCGGATTGACTGCGCTGCCGGCCCAGCGGTTGCTGAACAGCGCGATGTCGCGGTCGCCGTCCACCAGAGTGGCGTCGGCCTTGGCGAACACCAGCCGGCGATCCAGCGGCGGATGCACCGGCGCGATCAGCAGGCCGTGATAACACCGGGTCAGAGTCCCGGCCACCGTGCCGGCGGCGTACCCCCCCAGCCCGTTCGCCAGCCACCATTCGCGCCGCTCGGCCTGCGTCAGATCGCCGCAAATCGCCCGGCCACAGCGGATAAAATCCGGTAATTCGCCACGCATCATGATTACCTGTCGGTTGGCCTGAATTCGGGGCATTTTGCCGCAATCGGCCCCATCCTCATAGGCGGGACGTTTGTGCGCGGCGCCTGTCACTCCAGGCGCAGGCGGTCGCCCGGCTTAATCCCGCGCCGCGCCGCTTCACCGGCATTGATTTCCAGAATGTAGCGCACCGTCGCCGTGTCGCTGGCGTAGATCGGGCAATCCGGCGTCGTGCAGGGCGGCGCTCCCGCTTCGATTTGCAACAACCGGCCATCCGGGTCGAAATACAGCAAATCCAGCGGAATGTAGGTGTTCTTCATCCAGAACGCCGCCGGCCCGGTGGGCTGGATGAACAGCATGCCCTGTCCGGGCGGCAGCGCCCGACGAAACATCAGGCCGTATTGGCGCTGCTGCGGCGTTTGCGCCATTTCGACGCGAAAGGTGGCGGATCCGACCGTGACCTGAGCCAAATCCGGGTTAAGCGTGAATCCGGGCGTCAGCCCGGCCAGCCACAAGGATAATGCAATAACGCTTCGGTAAGGTTTCATCATGCGCCTCTGTGCTGCAACCTTATTTTTTTCAGTCCGGTGTGTTGCATGGGTGCGAGTACGACATAGCCCACGCTATCATTCGACCTTTTCCAAGCAAAGCGAAAACTCCGGTCAGCGCGCCCTACCGCCTGGAGCAAATTCCCCATACAAATAGCTCATGAAATCGCACTACAAGACATGGCTGGCGCACACTCTCGCCATCGCTGCACTGATACTGCTGGCTGGACTGGGCGGATGGGCTGCCGAGCGGCGCGCTGGCAGGATGGATGCCGAGATGCGCGAACGCCTGTTGCAGCAGGCGGCGGCCATCGCCCAAACGATCCATCCGGAACAGGCCAAGGCGCTCACCTTTACCAAAGCGGATCAGGGCAATCCGGCATTCGAGCGCATCCGTGAGCAGATGATCGCCTACGGCCGGATGATCCCGCAACGCAATATCTACAGCATGACTCTGCGCGATGGAGTCATTCGATTCGGGCCAGGGAGTTACGCCGACCATGATCCCCTGCATTCCCCGCCCGGAAAGATTTATGAGGCGCCTGGCCCCATTTATTTTGAAGTGTTTCGCACCGGAAAGCCGGTTACTTCAGGGCCGCTCACCGATGAATATGGAACCTTTGCTTCGGCATTGGCTCCCGTCCTCGATCCGCGCAACGGCGAAATACTGATGGTGGTGGGTCTGGACATACAGGCCGATGAATGGCAAGCCCGCGTCAATGCTGCTCGCCAGGGGCCCATGTTCGGCACGTTGATCCTGCTGGCGCTGCTGCTGGCGAGCATGATCACCATTCGCTGGCGCAATCAGCTTCCCATAGAGGGACAGGAGCGGTTCAAACATCTGGAAACCGCTTGGGTCGGCGTGTGGGGGCTGGCGCTGACCGTCGGCGCCGTGATGCTGGCGCTGGAGGCGGATCGTCGCGATCAACGGAATGCCTTCAACCAGGACGCCGGCGTTCAGGCGAACGCGATCAGCGCGATGTTCCGCAGCATCCAGAGCGATGTCGCCGCGCTGGCCCGTTTCCACGAGAGCAACCCTCACTTTGATCACCAGAAGTTCACGACCATCGCCGCGCCGATGGCCAGCACGGTGCCGATCCAGGCTTATGCCTGGGTTCCGGTGATTCCGGCGGCGCAAAAACAGTTGGCCGAGGCAGCGGTGCAGCATGAAGACATGGGCATCTTCACGATTTGGGAAAGGAATGCGCGGGGAGAAAAGATTTCGGCTGCGGGCCGGGTCAACTACTACCCGATCTACGCCATTGAACCACTGGACAGCAATATCATGCGCCTGGGTTTCGATCTGGGTTCCGAACCGCAATGGCGGGCTGCTCTGGAACATGCCGCCCGCACCGGGCTGGTGACGGCCACTGATCCGGCCAGCCTGTTCGAGGATCCCGACCAGGCGCACGATCTGCTGATTATCCAGCCGGTGTTCGCGGATGACAGTCCGGATCGGGATAGCAAAAGCGGCAACGGCCCGGATCAGAATCTTCGTGGTTTCGCTCTGGGCATAATGCGTCCGCAAGCCATCTTCGATGGAGCGCTCAGGCGCTATGGGCATGAGAAATCGCTTGTCACCACGGAGTTGCTGGATTTGCAGCCCAAATCGGAACCGGTGCTGCTGGCGACCTATCCGCCCAATCTTGCCGGCAATCATCTCGTGGCGCAACCGTCCATATCCCAGCAGATTTACCCTCTCTTCATTTTTGGCCGCACCTTGGCCATTGTCTCTTATCCTTCTTCTCTGTTTCATATTCTGCATCCGTTGTGGATGGGCTGGCTGGCGGGCATAACCGGCCTGATTCTCACGGCAGTGTTTACGGTATTTACTGGATTTATACGGACGCGAAGGGTGGCGTTCAGGCGGTTGTTATTGGAGCGGACAGCGGCGTTGCAGGAGAGCGAGGAGAAGTATCGCAACATCTATGACAATCTTCAGGATATTTATATCGAAACGGCGGTAACAGGAACAGTCCTGGAAATCAGTCCAAAAATCGAAGAATTGACTCGAGGCCAGTACCGGAGAGAGGACTTCATCGGAAGAACGATCACGGATTTCTTTATGGATGCCGAGGAAAGAGCAAGAATGCTGCTGGATTTGCAGAAACACGGCAGCATCAAGGATTGGGAGGTGAACTATAAAAACTGCGATGGTTCTGCGCTCTACTGCGCGGTTTCGGCAAAAATTCAATACGACGCAAAAAGACAGCTTAACAAAGTCGTCGCCACCATCCGCGATATTACCGAACGCAAGCAGGCGGAACGGCGCATTCGGATACTATCGCACGCAGTCGAGCAAAGCCCGGTGTCCATCGCCATTACCAACCTGACCGGCGCCATCGAGTATGTCAATCCCAAATTTCTGGAAGTTACCGGCTATACCATGGAAGAGGTGCTGGGCCAGAATCCCCGGGTGCTTAAATCGGGAAACCAGCCGACTGAACTGTATAAGGACATGTGGGAAACGATTATATCTGGGCATGACTGGCACGGCGAGTTTTGCAATAAGAAAAAAAATGGTGACACATACTGGGAGATCGCTTCCATTTCTCCCATTCGCGACAATCAAGGGCAAATTGTTCGTTTCATGGCGATTAAGGAAGATATTAGCGAGCGCAAGCAGGTCGAACTGGAACTGCTCCAGGCGAAACAGGCGGCGGAATCCGCCAATATCGCCAAGAGCCAGTTTCTGGCGACTGTCAGCCATGAAATCCGCACCCCGATGAATGGCATCATCGGCATGACCGGACTGTTGCTGGATACTACGCTGTCCGAGATCCAGCGCCGCTACGCCGATATTATCCGCTCGAGCAGTGAAGATCTGCTGAGTCTGATCAGCGACATCCTGGATTTCTCCAGGATCGAGGCGGATAAGCTGGAACTGGAAGTGCTGGATTTCGATCTGCGCGTGATGCTGGAGGCTACGATGGAGATGCTGGCCCCGCGTGCGCATGAGAAGAATCTTGAGTTTATCTGCCGCGTGGCCTCCAATGTCCACCCTTATCTGCGCGGCGATCCGGGCCGGCTGCGCCAGATACTGGTGCATCTGGCCGGTAACGCCATCAAGTTCACCACCCAAGGCAAGATCACAATGGAAGTCACGCGGCTATCGGAAACCAACCAGCGCTTCAAAGCGCGATTTGAAGTGCGCGACACCGGCATTGGCATTACCAAGGACAAAATTGACCTTCTGTTCAAAGCATTCCAACCGATAGACGCCTCGACCACGCGCCAGTTCGGCGGCGTAGGGCTGGGGCTGGTCATTTGCAAGCGGCTGGCTGAAAAGATGGGGGGAGAAATCGGCGTGAGCAGTGCCGAAGGTCAAGGTTCGACGTTCTGGATTACCGCTGTCTTCGACAAGCAAGCCCTGCATAAGCGCCATGAGAAACCGCCGATCATCAACCTTCACAGCATCCGGGTGCTGGCGGTGGACGACAAGGCGACCAACCGCCTGGTCGTAGCCGAGCAACTGGCGTCGCATGGCGTCCGCCATGCAGAGACCGAGAGCGCCGTGAAAGCGCTGGCTCTGCTGCGTGCGGCGCAGGCGGCGGGCGATCCCTTCCGCATTGTGGTGACCGACATGCAGATGGCCGACATGGATGGAGAAGCCTTGGGCCGGGCTATCAAGGCCGATCCCGATCTGCGCGACACGATTCTGGTGATGATGACCTCGCTGGGCAATCGTGGCGACGCCAGACGGCTTGCCGCTATCGGTTTCGCCGCTTACCTGACCAAACCGGTCACTCAAACTCAACTTCATGACTGCCTGAGTACGGTGCTGGGCAGAAGCGCCGCTGACCCGATGGCTCGAACTGATCTGGTGACTCGCCATACCCTGAGCGAAGCCCACTGCCGTCAATTCCGCATCCTGCTGGCCGAGGACAACTTCATCAATCAGCAGGTGGCCTTGAAGATATTGGAGAAACCGGGATACCACGTTGATGCGGTGAGCAATGGACAGGAGGCGATCCAG
Source organism: Competibacteraceae bacterium UBA2788 (assembly GCA_002352185.1). Classification (GTDB taxonomy): domain Bacteria; phylum Pseudomonadota; class Gammaproteobacteria; order Competibacterales; family Competibacteraceae; genus Contendibacter. The sequence goes on along the minus strand of DEHY01000137.1, from coordinate 39,927 downwards.
GCCTTGGAGACGCTGCCCTACGATCTCATCCTGATGGATGTGGAGATGCCGGAAATGGACGGGCTTGAAACGACCCGGCGCATCCGCGCCGGCCAAACCGGGGCGCCGGACCCCAATCTTCCCATTATCGCCATGACCGGCCATACCGAAGCCGGCGCCCGCGAGCGTTGCCTGGACGCCGGCATGAACGACCATGTCGGCAAACCAATCCACCCGGAGACACTGCTCCAGGTCGTGTCGCGGTGGCGTCCAGCCCATCCGACCGAAACGATAAGGTTGCCTATATCAGAACAGCGCGCCTTGGCCAGCGTCAGGAACTCTTCAGCGGAAATTCCCGGTCTGGACATTCCTTTGGGCCTGCGGCGGATTGCGGGCGATCAGAGTCTGTACTGGAACCTGCTGGATCGGTTCGTGGAGACCCAGGCCGAGGCCGCGACCGCCATCCGCCAGGCCTTGGACCATCACGATCTGAGCCTGGCCAAACGCCTTATCCACAATGTAAAGGGCATTGCCGGCAACCTTGGCGCCACTGGAGTGGAAACCGTCGCCCAAGCCATGGAAAAAGCTCTTAATCAACCGCAGAATTTACAGATCAGGAACATGCTGGCCGACTTTGAGCAGCAAATGGGCGATCTGGCGCGACGCCTGCGGGAGCGGCCCAATCTGAACCGGGAGCCAATATCCGCCGCGAAGACCCAACCCCCCGATCACCCGGCGCCATTTGCCGCTCTGCTGGCGGCATTGGATGGGCTGGAGCCACATCTCAAGGCGCGCAAGCCGAAAAAGTGCGCAGAAGCCCTTCAGTCTCTTCAAGCGCTATCCTGGCCGGCGGCTTTGCAGGAAGATGTGAGTCAACTGGCCCTGAAAGCCCGTCAATACCAGTTTCCCGAATCCCTCATCCTGCTTGAATCCTTGCGGCGACAACTTTCATCTGGAGACAGCCACGATTGAACGATCTCACCGAATGCACTCTGCTGGTTGTTGACGACACTGCGATCAACATCGAGATCCTGGTGGAAGCCCTGTCCAGTATTACCAGCGATATCGCCGTGGCCATGGACGGACCTTCAGCGCTGGAAATTGCACAGGAATCGCCGCCGGATCTGATCCTGCTGGACATCATGATGCCGGGGATGGACGGTTATGAGGTTTGCCGCCGGCTCAAGGCCGACTCCGCCTTGCGCCACATTCCCATCATGTTCATCACCGCCATGAGCGAGATCGAGAACAAGACCCGTGGCTTTGAACTTGGCGCGGTGGACTACATCACCAAGCCGTTTGAAGTGATCGAAGTCAGGGCGCGGGTCAAGACCCACCTCGCGCTGCAAAAAGCCAGACAGGCGCTGGCCCGGCAGAACGAAATTCTGGAAATCAAGGTCCGCGAACGCACCCGGGAACTGACTTTGACTCAGGAAGTGACTATTGAGAGCATGGCCGCGCTGGCGGAACATCGCGATCCGGAAACCGGCGGACACATCCAGCGCACCAAAAATTATGTGCGAATTCTGGCTATGCGCCTGCAATCCAATCCCCGCTTCAAGGATATTCTGACCGCCGCAGTCATCGATCTGCTCTACCTGTCTGCGCCGCTGCACGACATTGGCAAAGTGGGCATCCCCGATCACATCCTGCTCAAACCCGGCAAGCTGACCGCTGAAGAATTCAAGGAGATGAAAAAGCACCCGGTTTACGGGCGCGACGCCCTCAGGAGCGCCGTCAGAAAACTGGGGGGACAATCCTTTCTGCGTTTCGCCATGGAGATTGCCTATTCCCATCAGGAGAAATGGGACGGTTCCGGCTATCCCGAGGGCCTCAAAGGCGAAGAGATTCCGGTATCCGGGCGACTGATGGCGCTGGCTGATGTTTACGACGCCTTGATTAGCAGGCGCGTCTACAAGCCGCCTTTCACTCATCAGCAGGCAGTAGAGATGATTCTTCAGGGTAAAGGTCGCCACTTCGATCCGGCGATGGTGGACGCCTTCATGGACATTCAGGAGGACTTCCGCCAAATCGCTCTGCGCTTCGTTGATTTTGAGGAAGAAAAAGCGACCCTGTCCGAACCCTACCACCCAGCGGTTCCGTAAGCAGGGCCTGTCCATCCCGACCTTGTCCAGCGCGCATGACCGGAAGCGAACCGTGGCGGCGCCGCGCTGGAAATCCCTGTAGTCGTTTTGGAACGCGCCGCGTGTTCCAAAGTCTTATCAGCATCCTTTTCCCGGCTGAAAATCCCATGTCCCGTCGTCTGCTTTCCCTGAGCCTGAGCCTGCTCATCGGCATGGCCCCCGCCATCCAGCCCGCCGCGCAATCCATTCGCCTGCCGGACATCGGCGATCCCTCCCAGGTTTACTTCGGCCCGGACGAGGAACAGAAGATGGGGCTGGAAATCATGCAATGGCTGCGCGGGCGCGGCGCGGTGATGGACGATGTGCAACTGAATGAATATCTCAACTCCATCGGCCAGACCATCGTGACTTACGCCGACCAGAACGGGGTGCCGTTCACCTTCTTCATGGTCCGCGATTCCGGCGTCAACGCCTTTGCCTTGCCGCAAAACTTCATTGGCATCAATGCCGGTTTGCTGCTGTTCACCCAGCGCGAGGATGAACTGGCCGGAGTCATGGCCCACGAAATCGCCCATGTCTCGCAACGGCACATCGTCCGCGCCATCGCCGATATGAAGCGGCTGACGTTACCAATGGCGGCGGCCATGATCGCAGGCGCGGCGCTGGCAGCCGCCAGCAAGCAGGCCGGCCAGGCTGCGCTGGTCGGCACCATGGCGGCCACCGCCCAGCATCAGATCAGTTTCACCCGCGCCAACGAGCAGGAAGCCGACCGTTTTGGGATGCAGCTTCTGGCCAAGGCCGGCTTCGATCCCAAAGGCATGAGCGATTTCTTCACCAAGCTGGAACGCCTGTCGCACGGCGAGGCGCGCAACCAGGTTCCAGAAATGCTGCTCACCCACCCCCGCCCGGAGAGCCGTGCCGCCGATACTCAGGATCGGATCGAGAGTCCGCCGCTGCGGCGCGCCACCCCACTCCGCGACCGCAAGGCCTACGATCTGGCCAAGGCGCGGGCGCACGTGCTAGTGACCGACGATAACAACGCCCTGATCCGCGATCTTGAAACCACCCTCGCCAAGGGTGGCTACGCCAGCGAAACCGCTGAACGCTACGCCTATGCGCTGGCGCTCCGTCAGGCGGGCCGTTACGACGACGCCCAGCAGCAAATTGCCCGTCTGCTCAAGAACGATGCCGACCGGCTGGCCTTTCGCATCGAAGCGGCGGAACTGGCATTGGCGCGGGCGGATCGGACCCAAGCCTCGCGGCTGTTCGAGGAAGCGCGCCAGTTATATCCCGATGACTTCACCCTGGCGATGTCCTACGGTCGCGCCCTCGCCACCCAGGGCGATCCGAAGCTGGCGATGCGGCTGTTGCAACCGCATTTGCGCCGTCGGCCCAACGACCCGCTGCTCTACGCCACTTATGCCCAGGCGGCGCAGCGATCCGGCGACATGGCGGCAACCCACTCCACCATGGCCGAATATCACTACCTGAACGGTGAATTGCTGCCCGCCATTGAGCAACTGGAACTCGGGATCCGCAATCCCGGCCTTTCCCCGAATCAGGAAGCGCAGCTACGCGCCCGGCTCAAGCAGCTCAAAGCTGAAGCCATTGCCCAGAATCTGCCGGTTTCCAAGCGCGATTCGCCTTGAGTAAACACGGTGATCGCTGCGCCTTCCAGCAAGGCGGTGAAATCGGCTGAACTCGCTATACTGAAATACCATCATAAAACTCCCGCTCAATCCACCCGATCACCTCAGCCATGGCCGAACGAACCGACCCACCCGATCCGAGCGGCTTCAATGTTGAACTGCTGCTCAAACAAGCGCGCACCTATTTAGCTTTTGGCGAACAATTGCAGCCGCTCGGCGTGCGCTTCCATGAAACCCTCGAACAGGAGGGCGACTGGAACACGGCCCTGCGCCAGTATTTCGACGCCATCAAGATCGCACTGGCTCAGGCCACTGACGATCCGGGCAGCCATCCCGAACTGGCTCAACTGTGGACCGTAACCCTGGACACCTGGCAGCAAGCCATTGCTTCACTCGGCTTTCCCGCGTCCATTGCGTCACTGGCCGGCTCTAACGCCGAGGCCTGGCAGGCGTATCAGCGTGCGCAAACCCAGTACCTCGGCCTGTTGCGGCAAGCCGCCAAGGATGCGCTGGATCTGATGGAACAGCGGCTGACTGCGCAAGCCACGGGCGCGACCGTGGCAAGCCTGCGCGCCCTGTACAACCTGTGGGTGGAATGCAACGAGGAAACCTACGGGCGCATGCTGCGGAGCGCTGAATACGGCGAGTTCAGCGGGCGTCTGCTCAATACCCTGCTGCGTTGTCATCCCGCTGGAGAAACCAAACCATGATCGGCCTGACGCCCGAACGGATTACCGAGGAGCTTCAACATTTCCACGCCAAGCTGACCCAGGGCGCCAAAACTCTGCGCGATTTGGGTGAAATCGAGACCGGGGTGTCACCCCGCGATCCGGTTTATCAGGAAGACAAGCTGACCCTCTATCGCTACCAGCCCCGCGTGGAGCAACCGCATCCCGTACCCCTGCTGATTGTCTATGCGCTGGTCAATCGCCCCTACATGATGGATTTGCAGGAAGATCGTTCCATGATCCGGGGGTTGCTGGACGCCGGACTGGACATTTACCTGATTGACTGGGGCTATCCCGATGCGAATGATCGTCGCCTGAATTTGGCGGATTATATTCAACGCTATATCCATCATTGCGTGGACTATCTGCGCGAACGGCATGGCCTGGACGCGATCAACCTGCTGGGCGTGTGCCAGGGCGGCGCGTTGAGCCTGTGCTTCGCGGCGCTCTACCCGGAGAAGATTCGCAATCTGATCACGATGGTCACGCCGGTGGATTTTCACACCCCGGACAATGTGCTGACTCACCTGATCCGGTATGTGGACGTTGATTTGCTGGTGGACACCCTCGGCAATCTGCCCGGTCAAATGCTGAATTTCGCTTTCGTATCACTGAGTCCATTCCGCTTGGCCGGACAGAAATATGTTGATGTGATGGACATTCTCGACGATGCCCAGGTACTAAAGAATTTTCTGCGGATGGAGAAATGGATTTATGACAGCCCGGATCAGGCGGGCGAGGCATTCCGCCAGTTCGCCAAGGATTTCTTTCAGCAGAACAAGCTGATCAAGGGCGAAGTGATCATCGGCGATCAGCGGGTGGACTTGCGCAACGTCATCATGCCGGTGCTAAATGTCTATGCCAGTCAGGATCATCTGGTGCCGCCGGCGGCGTCCAAAGCGCTCGCCGAAATTTGCGGCAGCCAGGACTACTCGGAACTGTCGTTTAAGGGCGGTCACATCGGCATTTATGTCAGCGCCCGTTCTCAGCGCGAAGTGCCGCCGGCCATTGCGGCCTGGCTGTTGGCGCGTTAGCGGATTCGCCATCAACGGCGGCAGCAATGGCGCGAAAGCCATTGCTCATTCCAACCTTTTGAATAAAATGGAATTTTTTATTCCATGGCTGAATTGCCCAGGGGCGCGGCCAGATGTGCAAAGCGCCACGCGCCGCCGGCGTGTCATCTGGCGCGGATAATCACCGCCGCAATATTTCTGGTCACGATAACGGCATCATAAAATTCCTTGCCGCTCAATTCGCTCAATTGCACCAGCGAACCGGTTACGTCCCTGACGGTTCCGGTAAGGTCTTCGCCTGACCCCAGACGGATCGTCACCTTCCTGCCTTTTTGACCGATCAGGATTTTCTCAATCGTATCCTCGTGACCAATCACAAACGGTTCTGCAATCGCGGTTATGGATACGCTCACGCTCATCATTCCCCCCAGTAAAACTGCTTTCCAAACGCGATGTTTCATGACTAAGCCCTTTCGTGTTGTCCGGTGTGTTTAACCGCAGGCGATGGAATCAACCTGCCGGGATATTGCAATCTATAGAGTTGCCAGATTGATTGCTATATATTGCATATTGTTACAAGTCAAACACCGTGGTGCGCTAATGGATTTTGGAAATTATGCCCGACGACTCCGCGAACAGCGTCGTGAGGTGAACCGTCGTTACTCGATACGGCAGACAGCCCAGAGGATCGGGATTGAACCCGCGTATCTCAGCAAGATTGAACGGGGTGACGCACCGCCGCCGGACGAAGAGACGATTCGGCGACTGGCGGCGGATTTGGGCGAGGATTCGGATGTATTGCTGGCGCTGGCGGGCAAAGTATCCAGCGATATCTGCGAAGCCATTACGCAGCGACCGGTTTTGTTCGCCGAACTGATTCGCGGCTTGAGCGATGTGCCAGACGCCGATCTAATGGCGCTGGTCTGCAAGGTGCGCAATGGCGAGTGGTGATCCCGTCAGGGTCATTCAGAGTTGGGATGACGGCGTAGTAGACGACGTTCGATTGACTGCACTACTGCGCCGCTATCGGGCCACGGCCACCTTCAACCTGAATCCCGGCCTGCATCAGCGCCAGCGCTCGTTCAGTTGGCGCTATGGCGATAAAGAAGTCTGGCGACTCGGCATGGATGAGTGGGTGGAGGTCTACGCCGGCTTTGAGATCGCCAATCATTCCCTGAATCATCCCTATCTGCCGGATTTGTCCCCGGCGGATTTGGAACGGGAAGTGCGGGACAGCCGACGCATGTTGCAGGACTGGTTTCAACAGCCGGTGCGCGGGTTTTGCTACCCCTTCGGCGGAGTCAATCCGGCGGTAAAAGCGGCAGTGCGCGCCGCCGGTCATATCTACGCCCGCACCGTGAATGAGCATGAATCCGTATTTCCATCGGCTGATCCGTTCGAGTTCGGGGTCAGTTGCCGGTTTGCAGACCCCGCGTTTTGGAACCGCTACGAACGCGCCAAGGCCGACCATGGCGTGTTCTTCTTCTGGGGCCACAGCTATGAATTGACCAGCGAAGCCCTATGGGCCGACCTGGAAGATAAAATCGCCCGTATTACTGCGGATCAAGCGGCGGAGTGGGTGAATATCGAGCCATTGATTGAGCCTGATACGAAGCCTGTCGAAATCCTCAAGTCACCGTCTCAATGAGAAACATGGCCTTCAGATATTGTTCTATCCATGCCCAATCATCGTGATATTTTATAGTTGATTTCTTTACGGGCTTTCTGAATTTTGCAAGTAACCGTTTGCCCCTGAAATTTATTGGGGGGTTTACAAATCCCAGCTTTGGTTCTGGTTTCAGAGGAATTAACGGCAGCAGGGGAAGGGAATTCATGATGACCGGGTTTAGTGAAATAACCGTGTCCTGCCGATTTTTGATGCTTTCCCATTCCAAACGCATCGCAGCATCCTGCTTGCGGCCTGCGAACAGGATGAAGTTCGCAGAGAGTTCATTTTTATTTTCCATATCCGCTACTCTTTCAATCTCAGCCTTTACATCAGGGAGCGCCCCCCGATGGATAAACAGCAAAGGCTCAAAATCAGTAGCGTCCAGCAGTTCCAACAGGCCGTTTATGGTATAGGTTTTTGCATAGGGGTGCAGGAACAGATCCGCAAGACCCGAATCGAATTTCGACTCATACGTCGAATCCAGGCAATTCCTGAAGCGACTGCCTTTTTTTGATCTTTTATAAAGAACCTTCAGTTTTTTTAGTTCGTCAATATGGAGAATTTTTAGGGATTTTCTAATAGATTCAACCGGCTTTCTCGCGCATTTGCTATAAACCATCACTCTCAGAAACGCCCCTTCCGTTAATAGTGAGTGTATGGACTTTAATGCAGAAACAGCATCTGGAATGTGATGTAAAACACCATAGCAGTCAATAAATTGAAACCTGCTTTTTCCCAGGATTTTGTGCGCTTCCATAATATCGCCCTCAACAAAATCCACATTAAAACAGCGATGAATCAAGGTATGCAGTCTTGCTCTCCTCAGATTTGCTCCTGAGAGATCGAGAGCCGTTATCTGTGCGTCCCTGTTAGCGACAGCGGTGGGATAAGGTGAAAAACTGCCGGAACCGGCCAGTAAAATCCTTTTATTACTGGCCGGAAGCCTGTTTCCATTAAAACGCGCCCAAAGCGCATCCAGACTGAGCGCGTAGGTATCGCACCTTCTCACCGACGAAAGCAGCGGAAATTCGGGATACACATATTTCTCATAGTGCATCTTTACCGCTTGCTGTATCAGCGACGACTGATCCATTGCAACCTTGATCTTATTCCTCCGGCTCATAGCCCAAATTTGGCGCCAGCCATTTTTCTGCTTCCGCCAAAGTCCAGCCCTTACGCTCGGCGTAATCGGCCACCTGATCGCGATCCAGCCGGCCTACGCCGAAATAACGCGCTTCGGGATGGCTGAAATACCAGCCGCTCACCGCCGCCGTCGGCGTCATCGCAAAGCTCTCGGTCAGATGAATTCCCGCATTACGATTTACGTCCAGCAATTGCCAGAGCAGGCCCTTTTCAGTGTGATCGGGACACGCCGGATAGCCGGGAGCCGGGCGAATGCCGCGATAATTTTCCGCAATGAAATCATCGGGGCTTAATTGCTCATCGGCGGCGTAGCCCCAGAATTCCTGGCGCACCCGCTCATGCAGCCGTTCGGCCAGGGCTTCCGCCAGCCGGTCGGCCAACGCTTTCAGCAGAATGGCGCTGTAGTCATCGTGAGCGCGCTCGAATGCCGCTACCCGTTCATCAATGCCGATGCCTGCCGTCACCGCGAACGCGCCCAGGTAGTCAGTCGCGCCAGATTCAACCGGCGCGATCCAGTCGGCCAGACAGTAGTGCGGCTTGCCTGCCGGTTTCGGCCCCTGTTGCCGCAAGTGATGCAGCGTCAACAAGTGCTGCCGGCGGTCGGCGTCGGCGTACAGGGCAATATCGTCATCGCCAATCCGACCGGCCGGGAAGAAGCCGATCACCGCCCGCGCCGTCAGCCAGCGTTCGGTGACGATTTTATCCAGCATCGCCTGAGCATCGTTGAACAGACGTCGCGCCGGTTCGCCTTGTTCGGGATCATCGAAAATCGCCGGATAGCGCCCGCGCAATTCCCAGGCATGGAAAAATGGGGTCCAGTCCATCCGTTCCACCAGTTCCGCCAGCGGATAGTGGTCGAATGCCCGCACCCCAAGAAACTTCGGGCGCGGCGGAGTGTAGACAGCCCAATCCGGTTGTGGCCGATTGGCGCGCACTTGAGCCAGCGGCAGCAAGGGTTCCCGCTGACGGCGATTGGCGTGTTGCTCGCGCTTCTGCGCATAGTCGGCCTTGGTGCGGGCGATAAAACCGTCCCGTGAGTCAAGTCCAATCAGATTCTGCGCTACGCCCACCGCCCGCGAAGCATCCTTGACGTACACCACTGACCCCGGATATTGCGAGTCGATCTTGACTGCGGTGTGCATCGCCGAAGTGGTTGCGCCGCCGATCAGCAATGGCACGGTGAAGCCCTGACGGCTCATTTCCTTGGCGACATTGACCATCTCGTCCAGCGACGGGGTAATCAACCCGGACAGGCCAATCATGTCGGCGTGATGTTCCCGCGCCGCGTCGAGAATTTTCTGCCCTGGCGTCATCACGCCAAGATCGATGACCTCGAAGTTATTGCATTGAAGCACCACGCCGACGATGTTCTTGCCGATGTCATGCACGTCGCCCTTGACCGTGGCCAGCACGATCCGGCCATTGGAGCGGCGTTGACCGTCGGCCTGTTCCGCTTCGATAAACGGGATGAGATAGGCCACCGCTTTTTTCATCACCCGCGCCGATTTGACCACTTGCGGCAGGAACATCTTGCCCGCGCCGAACAGATCACCGACCACATTCATGCCGTCCATCAGCGGCCCTTCGATGACGTGCAGCGGACGCTCGGCTTGCTGGCGGGCGTCCTCGGTATCGGCCACGATGAACTCGTCAATACCCTTGACCAGCGCATGCTCCAGTCGCTTGACCGCCGACCACGAGCGCCAGTCGGCGCTCTCATTTTTGGGCGCTTGACCCGCTGAAGCCGCATCATCCTTGTACTGATCGGCGACGTCCAGCAGTCGCTCGGTCGCATCGGGGCGACGGTCAAGAATCACGTCCTCCACCCGCTCCCGCAGCTCCAGTGGAATATCCTCGTAAATCGCCAACTGCCCGGCGTTGACGATGCCCATGCTCATGCCGGCATGAATGGCGTGATAGAGGAATACCGAGTGAATCGCTTCACGCACCGGATTGTTGCCCCGGAACGAAAAGGAGACGTTGGAGACGCCGCCGGAAATCAATGCATACGGCAACCCAGTTTTAATTCGCCGGGTAGCCGCAATAAAATCCATCGCATAATGATTGTGTTCTTCAATCCCGGTGGCAACCGCAAAGATATTGGGATCAAAAATAATATCCTGCGGCGGGAATCCCACCTGTTCAGTGAGAATCCGGTAAGCGCGCTGGCAAATGGCGAACTTGCGTTCTTCAGTATCGGCCTGACCCTGTTCGTCAAAAGCCATGACAATCGCCGCCGCGCCATAGCGATGAATCAGCCGGGCCTGACGAATAAACTCGGCTTCACCTTCTTTCATGCTGATGGAATTAACTACCGGCTTGCCTTGAATGCACTTCAGGCCCGCTTCCAGAATCTCCCACTTGGAGGAGTCAATCATCACTGGCGCCCGGCTAATGTCCGGTTCGGCGGCGATGAGATTCAGGAACGTCACCATCGCTTCCCTGGAATCCAGCATCCCTTCATCCATGTTGATGTCGATGATCTGCGCGCCGTTCTCGACCTGCTGGCGAGCAATATCGAGAGCGGCGTTGTAATCGCCCGCTTTAATCAGCCGTTTGAAGACTGCTGAGCCGGTAACATTGGTGCGCTCGCCGACATTGACGAACAGCGAGTCCGGGCCGATGTTGAACGGCTCCAATCCCGCCAGCCGACATTGCGGTTCAATAGTCGGAACCGGGCGCGGCGGCAAATCCTTAACGGCCTCGACAATGGCGCGGATATGCGCCGGAGTCGTGCCGCAACAACCGCCGACGATATTGAGAAAGCCGCTTTCGGCAAATTCACGGATGATCGCCGCCATTTGGGCCGGGGTTTCATCGTATTCGCCAAAGGCATTGGGCAAACCCGCATTCGGATGAGCGGACACATGCGTATCGGCAATCCGGGCCAATTCGGCGACATAAGGCCGCAATTGCGTTGCGCCCAGCGCGCAATTCAGACCGAACGATAACGGACGAATATGCGACAGCGAATTCCAGAAGGCTTCAGTCGTTTGCCCGGACAGGGTGCGGCCCGAAGCGTCAGTAATGGTGCCGGAGATCATTACCGGCAGGCGAATGCCGCTGTGGTCGAAAAACTGCTGAATGGCAAACACGGCCGCCTTGGCGTTCAGGGTGTCGAAAATGGTCTCGACCAGCAGAATATCTACGCCGCCTTCCACTAATCCCTGCGCAGCTTCGGTATAAGCCGCGACCAGTTCATCGAAATGGATATTGCGGAAGCCCGGATTATTCACATCCGGCGACAGACTGGCGGTGCGGCTGGTGGGGCCAAGCACACCGGCGACAAAGCGCGGCTTGGCCGGATCGCGGGCCGTGAACTCGTCGGCGACCGAGCGCGCCAATCGCGCCGCTTCCCGGTTCAATTCCGGCGCGAGGCTTTCCATGCCGTAGTCATGCATGGAAACCGTGGTGGAATTGAAGGTATTGGTTTCGAGAATATCCGCGCCGGCTTCCAGATAGGCGGCGTGAATCTCACGAATGATCGCCGGCTGGGTCAGCGCCAGCAGATCGTTGTTGCCCTTGAGATCGCTCGGCCAGTCGCGGAATCTTTCGCCGCGATAATCGGCCTCTTGCAGCCGGTAACTCTGGATCATGGTGCCCATCGCGCCGTCGAGAATCAGGATGCGACGGGCAAGCAATTCGGACAATTCAGCGGTGCGGTCAACAGTCATCAGTCAGATACTCGGCCACTTCAGCGGCAGGTCGAAAATTCAAGTCAGTTGGAATGCATCCAGAATCGGCTTCATCCAGGCGGAAGCGGCTACTTTTTCCTCGTATCCTGAGCCGACTCCAGCCACTCCCAGAGTGTCTGGAATTCGAGTCGATCCGCCAGAGTCTGGATCCGCTCGGCCAGTTGCGGCTGTTCGGCGCGGAGCGGCTCGACCGCCTTGAGAAGCTGGCACGAGTCAAGCCCCAATACCGCCGCGTGCAGCGCCAACCGCGTTGTTTCCGACAGCGCCCTCAGGTCATCCGGGGTCAATATTTCGGCGCTGACTCCGCTCACGGGAGCTTCGGCCAGGGGCGCTTCGCGCTTGAAACGCACCCCGCACAACTGTGTCATGGTGTCGTAAATCTCATCGGGCCGATACGGCTTGCGTACGATGGTGTCAACGCCGGACGCGATCAGTGCCGCGTGTTGTTCCCGGAAGGTGGAAGCCGTGACGGCTGCAATTTTCACGTCCCGGCCCCCCGGCAGCGCACGGATACGACGGGTGGCTTCGGTCCCGTTCATCACCGGCATACGCCGGTCCATCCAGATAAAGTGGGGTTGCCAACTCTCGAACAACTCCACGCCTTCGACCCCGTTCCGAGCCAGCCGGATGGCAAAACCCGCCGCTTCCAGCAAGCGGGTCAGCAGAATCTGGTTCTCCAATTGATCTTCGACTACGAGTACCCGCATTTCCGGCTGGCCAGGCTCCAGCCCGACCACGGCTCCACGCGCTGGAACCGGCGCCGGCACTGAGTCGGCAGGGGCCAGTACCAGGGGCAATTCCACCCGGAAGGTGCTGCCTTGGCCTGGCGTGCTGATCAGGGTAAGTTCGCCGCCCATCATCGTAACAAACTGCCGGGCAATCGCCAGACCGAGGCCGGCGCCTTCGGTCTTGACCGGATCGCCGACCCGAACAAAGGCATCGAATACCTGGGTCTGGTCTTCCAGAGCGATGCCGATCCCGGTGTCCTGTACCTCAATCAGCAAAGAATTGCCTTGGTTGTGCCGGACACCCAGACGCAGGGCGACGCCGCCCCGGTCAGTGTATTTCACCGCGTTGGAGAGCAGGTTGAGCAACACCTGTCGAAGTTTGGCTGCGTCGCCGACGATGTAGCGCGGAAATGCCGAGGATTGATCGAGCAGGAGTTGCAAACCTCTTTCCCTGGCGCGTGCGCCCAGCAGATCGACCAAATCCCGGACCAGCACTCCCAGGTCGAATGGCGCGTTTTCGATGGTGCTGCGCCCGGCTTCGATCCTGGACATGTCGAGTACATCGTTGATGAGGCTCAGCAGATGATTGCCGCTCTTGTGGATGATGGACAAGCTCTCGCGCTGCCGTGCGGTGGCGTCTGGATCGCGGCGCATCAACTCCGAGAAGCCGAGAATGGCGTTCAGCGGCGTGCGCAATTCGTGGCTCATGGTGGCCAGGAACGTGCTTTTGGCAAAGTTGGCGGCTTCGGCGGCTTCTTTTGCCTGCACCAAAGCCTTTTCCTGCTGGCGCAGCAGCGCGACCATCGCTTCGAGATCGCATTGGCGGCGGTGCAGGCGCCGGTAGAGGCGGATGCGATTAAGTAGCAACTGTTCGTCAATGGGCTTGGTCAGGTAGTCGACGGCGCCGATGGCGTAGCCGCGCTGGATGAATTCTTCCGCCTTGAAGACGGCGGTGGCGAAGATGATCGGGATATTGCGGGTCCGCTCGGTCATTTGCAGATGCCGGGCGGTCTCGAAGCCATCCATGCCGGGCATCTGCACGTCAAGCAGGATCAAGTGAATATCCCGCTGGATGGTCTGGAGGAGCGCCTCTTCGCCGCTGGCGGCCTCGACCACCTCGCAAGCGGATTCCGCGCCGAGCAACGCCTTCAAGGCGAACCGGTTGGCGGCGTGGTCGTCCACGACCAGGATCACGAAAGGCTGGTTCATGGCGGCGCGCCGTCCCGCAAGCGATAAATGTGGCTGCCCGCCGTGCAAGGCGTAAAACCCCGCGCCTGCGCCAGATGCCTCAAACCGTCCTGGGGGCCGAGCATCAGGAATCCATCCCGATGCAGCGAGCGGGAAAAACGTTCCAGTGCCTGCTCTTGCAGCTCTGCGTCGAAATAGATCATCACGTTGCGGCACACGATGAGTTGAAACTCGTTGAAGACGCCTTCGGAAACCAGGGAGTGGCGATGGAACAGGATATGCTTGCGCAAGCGATCCCTGGCTTTGAGGAAACGGCCCGCCGGGGGGACATGGACATCGAACAGGCGCGGCCCACCGCTGGCCAGATAGTTTTCCCGGTTGACGGCCAGGGGTTCCGCTGGAAACAGGCCGCTCCTGGCCAACTCCAATAAGTAGGGATTCGCGTCGGTGGCAAACAGGCGGCTGCGCTCCAGCAATCCGAGTTCGTCGAGGAGAATGGCCAGCGAGTACGCCTCCTCGCCGCTGGCGCAACCAGCCGACCACACTTTGATGACCGGGAAGCTCGACAGATAAGGCAGGATCTTCTCGCGGAGTTCGAGAAACTGTTCGGGATGGCGAAAAAAGCGGGTGACGCCAACCGACAGTTCGGCCAGCAAGCGCTCGAACAGAACGGGATCGGAAAAAACGGCGCGCTGAAAATCGGCAAACCCTCCCAACCCAAAGCGCAGCATCAGGTTCCTGATGCGTCGTTCCAGACCATCGCGCTGGTAGTGACGCAAATCGTAGCCCTGCTGGCTGTTGACCGCCTCCAGAAACAAATCCAGTAACGGTCCGGTCGGAGCGGCTCCCGCGCCGGCGACAGCCGCCGCCGCCACGCTGGCGATGACCGGGCACCTCATAACGTGATCGTAGCGGCCAGCATGACGGGCGCTGTCGGGCATGACGCGGGCCGGCCCGCACTCCTCGCCATCCTCAATGATGACGCAGGCGTCAGTGTCCTTGAGGGCGGCGCAACCGGCCACGCCGTCCTGGCCAAAGCCGCACAGCAACACCGCCAGCGCCTTGTCGCCATATTCTCCAGCCACCGACTCGAACAGCACATCAATCGAAGGTCGGCTGAATTGGATCTTGCGGTCGCGGGTGAGATAGATCAGACCATGGGCAACCCGCAGGTGATGTCCCGGCGGAGCCACATAGAGCGCGCCCGGTTGCACGGCCGTCAGGTGCTGGGGCATCAGCACACTGTACTCGGTGCGCGCCTTGAGCAGGCGATCAAGCAGATTCTCCTGGTCTTCGCCCACATGCTGGGCGACAAACACCGTCGCACGCGTCAGCGGCAGCCGCTCGACGATATACAGGATCTTGTCCAGGCTTTGCGCCGAACCGGCGAGAACCAAGGCCCGGCATTCCGCCAGCGGCGTCCGCCGACTCTGGCTGGGAATCTGTAGAACGGGTAAACCCAGGCGCAACAGACCGTGCGCCAGCAGGGCGCGGTAAGCGACGATTTTGACCTGGCCGCCGCCGTCGAGCGTTTCGGCCAGCGCCTCGATGATGTCGCCGGGCAAGGTGTCGGCATCGTAGAAGTCCAGCTCCAGGGTTATCGCTTGCCCGGCGCTGCCGGCGGGCAGCGCCGCCAGCAGCGCCGCCCGGTCCTCAGCGGTCTCCAGGCGACCGAGGATGGCCACCTTGCGCAGCGCCCCCTGATTCTGGAGGGTGACGCTCATGCGGGTGGTCGCTGGGCGCACCAGGCCGCGCAGGTGTTGATCAGCGTGTCATAATCAACCGGTTTGCTGAGGTAGTCGTCGGCGCCGGCGGCCAGGGCGTTTTCCCGATCCTGGAGCATGGCCTTGGCGGTCAGGGCGAGTACCGGGATGGCGGCCAGCGCTGGCGTGGCGCGGATCGCAGCGATGGTCTGGTAGCCGTCCAGTTCCGGCATCATGATGTCCATGAGAATCAGGTCGGGCTGGCGCTGCTCCAGGAGGGTCAGGGCATGGTGGCCGTTGGTGGCGTTGCTGACCTGGGCGCCGTTTTGTTCGAGCGCGGCGGTGACGACGAAGAGATTGCGCGGGTCGTCGTCCACCACCAGGATCTGCCGCCCGGCGAGGCGCTGGGCGGTGGAGCGCGGCGGCGACGGCGGGAGGGGTCGGGTTTTGGGCACTTCCCTGAAAAAGCGTTCGATGTTTTCCAGCAGGCGGCGCTCGGCTTGCGGGGTCCGCAGGATGATGCTGTCCGAGTAGGGGCGCAGGCGCGCTTCGTCTGCGTCGCTCAGGGGGCGGCCGCTGAAGAACAGCAGGGCGATGTCGTCGCGGATCGTGCGCAGCGTCCGGGCGAGGTCCAGGCTGGCGTCGAGCGATGGTCCGTTCAGATCGATGATCGCCAGCCGGCAGGGCGGCTCCCGCCGCGCCGCCGCCGGCGCGGCGTCCGGGGTGGCTTCGAGGATCGGGCCGATGTCGGGGCCGACGATGCGGCGGACTTCGGCGGCGCTGATGCCGCCGCTGGCGACTACCAGAATGGCGCCGCCGGCGGCTTTGACCGCCGCCGCCAGCGCGGCGGCCTCGGCTTCGGCAATCTGGCTTTCATTCACCGGCTTNNCGAGCGCCAGGCCGTCCTGGCCGGTTCCGGCCACCAGCGTCTTGTAGCCCAGCTTTTGGTTGATCTCGACCAAGGTTGCGCCGAACCGGGCGTCGTCGTCGATGAGCAGGATGACCGGGTCGCCGCCGGCCAGCCGGTCGCGGTCGTCGCGCACGGCGGTTCCGCCCGGCGGGGCGGGTAAATCCACCGGCGGGGGAGCCGGGACGTGCGCCGGGGTGGTTTCCGGCGGGACGGCGGGCGCGCCGCTGGCGGGGGGGTCCGGCAGCAGCAGGGAAAATTCGCTGCCTTCGCCAGGATTGCTGTGCAGCACGATGTCGCCGCCGAGCAGGCGGGCGAGGCGTCGGCTGATGGTCAGCCCCAGGCCGGTGCCGCCAAATTCGCGTGAGGTGGAGCCGTCGGCTTGCTGGAATGCTTCAAAAATCAGCGCCTGTTTGTCGGGCGGGATGCCGACGCCGGTATCGCGCACGCGCAGGGATAGCGGGTGNNAGCAGGTTGCGGACGATTTGGGCGAGTTTGTCCGGGTCGGTGACGAAGTCGCCGCGCAGATGATCCTGCACGGTGAAGTCCAGGCCCTTGTCGCGGGCGGTATGTTCAAATTCTTCGCGCAATCCGCTCAGCAGCGCGGCGCTGGCGACGGTGGAGACGTGCAAATCCATGCGGCCCGCTTCGACTTTGGATAGATCAAGTACGTCGTCAATCAGGCGCAACAGGTCCTGGCCGGAGCGGTGGATGACTTCGGCCTTTTTCGCTTCTTCTTCGCTCAGGCGTCCGTTTTCATTGTTGGCCATCATCCGCGAGAGCAGGATGATGGAGTTAAGCGGCGTCCTGAGTTCGTGCGACATGTTGGCGAGAAATTCCG
This sequence comes from Competibacteraceae bacterium UBA2788, assembly GCA_002352185.1. Taxonomy (GTDB): domain Bacteria; phylum Pseudomonadota; class Gammaproteobacteria; order Competibacterales; family Competibacteraceae; genus Contendibacter. The sequence goes on along the minus strand of DEHY01000137.1, from coordinate 22,600 downwards.
ATTTGTATTGGCCGGATTGTTCCAGTTGCCGCGCCCGGTCGTCCAGTTCGCGCTGGGTTTGCATCAGTTCCCGGTTGCGCTGTTCCAGGATCTTTTGTTGTTCTTCCAGTTGCGCGTTGCTCAGTTCCATCTCTTCGGATTGCTGTTGCAGTTGTTGTTGCTGTTCTTCCAGTTGCGCGTTGCTGGCTTGCAGTTCTTCCGATTGTTGTTGCAATTGCTGCTGCTGTTCTTCCATCTGCGCGTTCGCTTCCTGCAAGCGCTGGTTTTGCCGACTGGTCTCTTTTTCCGCTGCCTCGGCGATAGCCAGCAGGCTGCGAATGCGTTCCTTTTGCTCACAGCCATACAGAAATAAGGCGATCAGATCAGCTGCGCCGCTCAGGAATTCCCGCTTGACTGCGTCGAATGGTTCAAAGCTGGCCAGTTCCACCACGCCCAGCAGGACGCCCTCGCGCAGCAGCGGGTAGGTGTAGGTGTAGAGGGGCGGGGCGGCGGTCGTGCCGGTGACGATGGGCGGCGCGTCGGAGCCAACCGTGGTGAGGATGATCGGTTTCTTCTCCCGCGCCACTTGGCCGATGGCGCCTTCGCCGAGCCGGAAGCAATCGCCAACATGGGCGCGCTCGGTGTACATGTAGCTGCCCAGCAGATCGAGGGTCGAGGTGGCGGCGGCGTAGAGATAAAACACGCCTCGCCCGGCCGCGAGGTGGCGGCACAGGCCGGCGATGGCCGTGTCGGCCAGTTGCTGCATCGTCAGGTCGCCGACGCACGCCGCCGAAAGCTGGCTGTATCCATCCTTGACCCAGTTGCGCCGTTCGTCCTCGGTTCGGGCTGCGCGCAACTGGCGGGTCATGTTGTTGACAGCCTTGCCGATCTGGTCGTGTTCGGAGAGCAGGACCACTTCCCGCGACAAATCGCCCTTGCCGATGGCGTCCGCCTGGACCGCCAGTTGCTTCATGCTCTCGAACAGCAGCTTGAGACTGGCCATCAGGCTGGTCGTATCCCCGGATCGGAGCGCGATGTTCCCCTGCAAATCGCCGGTCGCCGCCCTCCGGGCCAGCTCGGTCGCCAGCGTCGGCTCGCCGCCAAGCTGACGGATGAGTCCGCGTGCGATGCCAAAAGCCAGCAGCGTCGCGACCAGCAGCCCCGCCACGCCTATACTGATCATGACGATCCGGGCGAAGGCGTGGCTTTCCGCCGATAGCCGGGTATTTTGCTCCATCATGTCGTCCTGGAAATCGGCCATGCGCCGCAGCGTCCGCAAGTAGCGGTCGTTGGTGGGCGCGAACTCGCGGAGTACGAATTCCCTGGCCTGCACACGGTTGGTCCTGAGGAGGTTGTAGAAACTCAAATACTCGGAGTCGAGTCTTTCTCTCGCTTCCAGGATATCCTGGTACAACTCCCGCCCGCGATCCGTATTGATCAATTTCCCCAAATCGCCTAACAACTGGGTATTTTCGTTCCGGTGCTTTTCGATCACATCCAGATTCCGCCGCTGCTCCCCCTCATCGTCGGTCAACAGGACATTGCGCAACTGGCGGCCATTGTCCAGAGTGTTCAGGCTCATCTTGTTTGCCAGCGTGACTTTCGCATAGCGGTCTTCCAGGGTCTCGCGCGCCAGCGCCTCCATGCGCGCCATATTGAGCAGGGCCGTCGCCAGCGTGCCCGCCAACAACAGCAGCATGCAGCCGAAGCCAAAACCGAGTTTCATTGCGACCGTCAAATTTTTGAACATTTCAATGGCCTTGCCGTTTAGATCTCAGGACTTTCGCTTGAATGCCGTATGCAGTGTTCAACTGGGTCAGTAGACCGCTATATCGGGTAGAAAAACCGTCTGTAAGCGAAAGTAATCTATAAAGTCAACTGGAATGCATCCCGAATCCACTCTATCCGCGCTGCGCCGCCGGGCTGGAGAACGGCCACTACATCGAAACGGCAGGGCAGATCAAGTGGCTGGCATTGCAAATAGAATGCCGCAGCCCGTAACAGCCGTTGCTGCTTGGCGCGAGTGACGGATTCGGCGGGCGTGCCGTAGCGGGTATAACGGCGGCTGCGCACTTCCACGAACACCAGTTGTTCGCTATCGCGCATAATCAGATCCAGCTCGCCCCAGCGGCAGCGAAAATTGCGCATCACCAAGGTCAGTCCACGCGCTTCCAGATAGTGACAGGCTAACTCCTCGGCGGCGGTTCCTTGCGTAACGCGGCTGATCAAGGACAGTCTCCACACGTGGAATGGAAGATCGGGATTTCCAGACAGTTCATGAATTGTATGAGGTTCCGACCATGGCCGTCGAATCCGGGGCGCTGTATGTGGTGGCGACGCCGATTGGCAATCTTGAAGACATCAGTGCCCGGGCGCTGCGGGTGCTGCGGGAAGTGGATTGCATCGCGGCGGAGGACACCCGCCATACCGGGCAATTATTGCGGCGCTTTGGCATTGAAACGCCGTTGCTGTCGCTGCACGAACACAACGAACACGCCCGGCTGGAGTCCATGGTCACGCGACTGCGGGAAGGCAAAACGGTCGCGCTGGTCTCGGACGCCGGTACCCCGCTGATCAGCGATCCCGGTTTTCCGCTGGTGCGCGAATTGCGTCGGCAAGGGCTGTCCGTCATTCCGGTGCCGGGACCCAGCAGCATCCTGGCGGCGCTGTCGGTCGCGGGATTGCCGACCGACCGCTTTGTATTTGAAGGTTTTTTACCCGCAAAAACTGCGGCTCGCCGCGAACGCCTGCGGGCTTTGGCGGCGGATGAACGGACGGTGATCTTTCTCGAAGCCGGCCACCGGATCGCGGAGACGCTGACGGATATGGCGGCGATATTCGGCAGCGAGCGTCCGGCGGTCGTCGCCCGCGAACTGACCAAGCGCTTTGAGGAAGTGCATGGCGCAACCCTGAATCAGCTCTCGGCCTGGCTGGACGCCGATCCCAACCGCTGCAAGGGCGAATTCGTGGTGCTGGCGCAGGGCGCGACCGCAGCAAACGAAGCGGATACGCCTGAGAACCGACGCCTGCTGTTAGCGTTGCTGTCGGAATTGCCGCTCAGCCGGGCCGTGGTGGTCGCGGCCAAGCTGACGGGCTTGCGCAAAAAACCGCTGTACGATCTGGCGCTGATGCTGGGTGGAAAACAGGAAGCGGAGTGAGCGGCAAGGGGAGAGTGGGCATGGCCCACCCTCCCGGCTGAGGAATTGTACAAAAACGCCTCTGAAAAACAGGTCTACCACTTGCCGGCGACCGGCAAATCGCCTTGCTGACCGAAGCTGCCGAAGTAGCAGCGATCCACGCCGCAGCCGTCCCATGCGCCATTGCCGTTGTAGTCCAGATACCAGGTGCCGTTGCGGAACACCCCGACTTTGGCTTTGCCGTCGCCGTTCCAGTCGCCCGCAGCGGGCAAATCACCAACCTGGCCGAAGCTGCCATACAGGCAGAGATCCTGCCCACCGTCCTGCTGGCAGCCATCCCACGCGCCGTTGCCGTTGTAATCCAGATACCAGGTTCCGGCGCGGAACACGCCCACCCCGGCTTTCAGCCCGCCATCCCAATTGCCCGCCACCGGCAGATCGCCGGTCTGGCCGAAGCTCAGACACAATTCCGTGCTGCAGCCGTCCCACGCGCCGTTGCCGTTGTCCAGATACCACTGGCCGCTGCGGAATACGCCGATTTTGGCGAAGCCGCTGCCGCTCCAATCACCCGCGACCGGAAAGTCGCCGGGCGTGCCAAAGCCGACATAACAGCCATCAGTCGCGCAGCCGTCCCATTGCCGGTTGCCGTTGCGGTCAATGAACCATTGCCCCGTGCCGGAGCGCAACACCCCGATGTAGCTCTTGCTGCCGCCGTCCCAGTTGCCGGAAGCGGGCAGATCGCCGGCTTGCCCAAAGCCGGTGAAGCAGAACTCCGTGCCGCAGCCGTCCCAGACGCCGTTGCCGTTGGCGTCGAGGAACCATTGGCCGTTGCGGAACACGCCGACGGCGGAACCGGGGGTCAGCGGCGTAGAGGAACCGACCTCGACCGCGCCAATGTCCACTATGCCGTTGACGATGCGTGACAAGCCGCGCTGGTCGGTGGTTACGCCTTGCGGAATCAGTGCATTATCTCCATGGTCGATCACCAGGCTGCCCACAACCGGCAATTGCGTTTGGGTTGGGCCTCCGTTGTCGGCGAGATCGCCAATCGTGTTGGCAATCAGGCCAGGCAGCACCAGGTCGCTGGTTGCTTTAGTGACGTTGACCAGCCCGTCCGCCCCGTTCTCGCCAAACAGGTTGTGGCCCAAGGAGGTCAGCAACCCCGGATGATTCGCCGTATCCCGGTAGATTTCCTTGCCGGTAGCTGCGATGTTGCCTGCGATGATGCTGTTGGCGATGATACCCGTGTCACCTGGTTTAGAAGTAGAAGGCCCATAGGTGCCTATGAACGTAATTGCGCCGCCTTGGGTCGCCGAGTTGCCCGATAACGTACTGCCGTTGATCTCCAGTCTAAAGCCCTCGTGCCAGATTCCGCCGCCGGTCTTTGCTGAATTGCCAAATACGGTGCTGTTGTTCACGATCACGATGTTGCCGGATTCCCCAACATGGGAGCCATAGTCGTAAATGCCGCCTCCCTCGTAAACAGCCGAGTTGTAAGCCAACGTGCTGTTGTTCACGATCACCGTACTGCTCCAGGGGATGCGAGCGCCCATCTCCTGGGCAATAGCGCCGCCCCATCCGGCTGAATTATTAATGAGCTGGCTGTTGCTCACGGTCAGAATGCCATCTTGTTTGTAAATTGCACCTCCACCACTCGATGGTGTGCTATTACCGGTCAGGATGCAGTGATTCAGCGTCAACAAGCTGCCGCCACCTTTGATAGCGCCGCCTTGACGCCACCCACTCGGGTCATTGCCTACGGCATTCTTCAATGTGAGGCTGTTAATCGTTAATGCTTTCCCATTCATGGCTTCGGGCAGGTTGAAAATCCGCGAAGCGTTATTGCCGCTAATCGCCAACACGCCCGCGCCGGGGCCGTTGAGGGTCAAGGCGTCGGTGATTTTAATTTCCCCGCTGGTCAGGGTGATGGCGCCGGTCAAGCCGGTCTGGAAGGCAATCATGTCGGCGCCGAGAGTGGCGTTGGCGTCGAGAATCGCCTGGCGCAGCGAACCTGCGCCGCTGTCGTTCAGGTTGGTGACGGTGAAGGTGGCGGCCCCGGCGGGCAGGCTATAAATAGACAATATAACCAATGAGATCAATGGAATGTGGGGTAACTGATGGCGAAACATGGGGACTCCTCCTGCTCAAAGGATGCGGGTGGGTGCTGCTCGAATGGGATCAAGCCCACTCCCGCTTGTAACCGGCCCCGAACAGTCTGTCTGTGAACTACATCACACTTTTCCGCACTTTTTTCAGCCCCGCTCCCAAGCGAACCCGGCCAAACAGCAACCCCCGCCTCGCCGGACGACCCGTCCGCAGCAGCCGGAATCCACGGGTTATGCTATCGTATTGAACTTAATCAAACTGTTTGAAAACTGGAAAATTACCGTGATCGCCGAGTCTTACAACCCGCAAGTTCTTGAAGCGGAAGCGCAACGTCATTGGGATGAGCAACGGACTTTTGCCGCACGCGAGGAGCCGGGACGGGAAAAATTCTATTGCCTGTCCATGTTCCCCTATCCCAGCGGGCGGCTGCACATGGGTCATGTGCGTAACTACACCATCGGCGACGTCATCGCCCGCTATCAGCGCATGCTGGGCAAGAACGTGCTGCAACCGATGGGCTGGGACGCCTTCGGCCTGCCGGCGGAAAACGCGGCGATGGCGGGTGGCGTCGCCCCGGCGCAATGGACGAACGACAACATCGCCTATATGAAACGGCAACTCCGGTCGCTGGGTTTTGCAGTGGACTGGGATCGGGAAGTAACCACCTGCCGACCGGATTACTACCGCTGGAATCAATGGCTGTTCCTGCGGATGCTGGAGCGCGGCATCGTCTACCAGAAGACGGGCGTGGTGAACTGGGACCCGATGGATCAAACCGTGCTGGCTAATGAGCAGGTGATTGACGGGCGCGGCTGGCGCACCGGCGCGGTGGTCGAAAAACGTGAAATCCCCATGTATTACATGGCGATCACGCGATACGCCGAAGAACTGCTGGCGGAACTGGACCAGTTGCCCGACTGGCCGGAACAGGTCCGGCTGATGCAGAAAAACTGGATCGGCAAAAGCTACGGAGTGCGGATCGGCTTTCCGCACGCCATTGGCGCAGGCGGAACATTGTGGGTTTTCACCACCCGCGCCGATACGCTGATGGGCGCAACGTATGTGGCGGTGGCCGCCGAACACCCCTTGGCCCTATACGCCGCGCACAACAATCCCGCACTGGCTGCCTTTATTGACGAATGCCGCCACGGCGGCGTAACCGAGGCGGAACTGGCGACTCAGGAGAAAAAAGGCTTTGCCACCGGCCTCACGGTTGTTCATCCGCTCACGGGCGAACCGTTACCGCTGTGGGTCGCCAACTATGTCCTAATGGCGTATGGCGAAGGTGCGGTCATGGCGGTTCCGGCGCATGACGAGCGCGATTTCGCCTTCGCGCATCAATACGGCCTGCCGATCAAGCCGGTTATCCGCACTCGCGCCGGGGATGAAACCCCTACGCCGTGGCAGGATGCCTATGCCGATTACGGCGTCTGCATCAATTCCGGCCCATACGACGGTCTGGATTTTGCGCAGGCGGTAGACGCCATTGCCGCCGATTTGAACGCCAGGGATTTGGGTGAAAAAAAGGTGATTTGGCGACTGCGCGACTGGGGNNGCCGGACGATCAATTGCCGGTGGCATTGCCCGATTATCTGGTGCCGGATGGCTCCGGCAATCCGCTGAATAAATATCCTGAATTCCTCAATTGCGCCTGTCCGAAATGTGGTCGCCCCGCCCGGCGGGAAACCGATACCATGGATACCTTCGTAGATTCATCNNTCGGCGGTATTGAACACGCTATTTTGCATCTTCTTTATTCCCGGTTCTGGACCAAGATCATGCGCGATCTTGGTCTGACTGCGGTGTCCGAACCCTTCACCCGATTACTGACGCAAGGCATGGTGATCGCGCCCACCTTCTACCGGGAAAATGCGGAGGGCCGCAAGCAATGGATCAATCCCGCAGACGTGTCGGTGCAGACAGACGATAAGGGCCGCCCAGTCGCCGCTACTCTTAAACGCGACGATCAGCCGGTGGTCATTGGCGGCATCGAAAAGATGGCCAAATCCAAGAATAACGGCGTTGATCCGCAAGCCTTGATTGAGCAATACGGCGCGGATACCGCCCGGTTGTTCATCATGTTCGCCGCGCCCCCGGATCAGGCGTTGGAATGGTCGGATTCTGGAGTGGCCGGCGCCTACCGTTTCTTGCGCCGCCTGTGGATTTACGCCGCCGAACATCAGGAAACGATTCGCGCCGCCGGCGAATTGGATGCTGCAATGCTTTCCGAACCGCTGCGCCAAATCCGCCGCGAGATGCATGAGGCATTGCGGCAGGCGCTCAATGATTTCAGTCGTCACCAATTCAATACCGTGGTGTCCGGCGGCATGAAAATCCTGAATGCACTGGGCCGGATTGAAACCGGTAAAGAGCCGTCCGCCGCTGCTGTTCGGCGCGAAGGATTGAGCATTCTGTTGCGACTGCTGTCGCCGATTGTTCCCCACATCACTCATGCGCTATGGCGGGAACTGGGTTACGGCGATGATGTATTAACCGCCGCCTGGCCGATTCCCGACGAGGCGGCGCTGGCGCGATCATTTATGGCGCTGGTGGTGCAGGTCAACGGCAAACTGCGCGGTCAGATTGAAGTGCCGGTTGATGCGGAACGTGGGGCGATTGAGCAGGCGGCGCAGACCGAACCCAATGTGCAACGGTTTATCGAGGGCAAGCCGATCCGCAAAATCGTGGTGGTGCCCGGCAAGCTGGTTAACCTGGTCTGTTGAGTCGCCGCCATGCGCTGGATGATTTGGAGTGGAGCAGGACTGGCGGCATTGCTGCTGGCCGGTTGCGGTTTCCAGTTGCGGGGTCAGGCGCAACTGCCGCCGGAAATGGCAGTGACGTATGTGCAAAGCCAAACGGCAATTGGAATGCCGCCGGGCGTTCTGAGCCTCAAGCTCCAGACTTTGCTGGCGAGCAATGGCGTGACCGTGACCCGCGATCCGGCTCAGGCCACCGCCACGATTACCGTTCTGCGCGAAGGCAGCGGACGGCGCGCAGTGGCCGCCGACCGCTTCGACATTAAACGCGAGTATTGGCTGGCCTACGACGCCAGCTATCAAGTCACGCTGCGCAACGGCAAAACCCTGATTCCCGCCGAAGGCATCAGCGCCAATCGCAGCCTGCTGTTCGACGAAAACCGGGTACTCGGTTTCGAGGCCGCGCAGGAATCGCTGGTGGACAGCATGGCCGAGGATATGGCCTGGCAAATCATCCGCCGCTTGCAGGCCGTCAAATCTTGAGGCAGCGCCCCGACCAACTCGCCGCGCATCTGCGCAAGACCCTGGCGCCGCTTTATCTGGTGTTCGGCGAAGAGCCGTTGCAGGCGCAGGAAGCCGCTGACGCGATCCGCGCCACAGCCCGCGAACGCGGTTACAGCGAGCGGGAATGCCTGAGCGTAGAGACAGGCTTCGACTGGGATGCGTTGCGGCAACGGGCCGCCGGCCTGTCCCTGTTCGCCGCTCGCCGTCTGCTCGATTTACGGTTGGGCAATGCCAAACCGGGCGATGCCGGTGCAAAAGCCTTGAGCGAATACGCAGCGCGCCCGGCGGAGGACACCATACTGCTGATTACTGCGGGCAAGTTGGACTGGAGCGCCCAGAAGACGCGCTGGTTCGCCGCCCTGGACAACGCCGGGGTCGTCGTGGCGTCCGCGCCGCTGGATCTGCGGCAATTGCCCGCCTGGATCGAAAAGCGCTTGCGGACGCGGGGTCTGAACCCGACGCCGGAAGCGGTGACGCTATTGAGCGAAAGGATCGAAGGCAATCTGCTGGCCGCCGCCCAGGAAATCGAAAAGCTGGCCTTGGCGGTCAGTGACCGGCAACTGACCGCCGAGGCCGTGCTGGCCGCAGTGGGCGACAGTTCCCGTTACAGCATCTATGATCTGGTGGACGCTGCTCTGATCGGCCAGCCGGAGCGGGTAGTCCGCATCCATAACGGATTGCGCGGCGAAGGGGTAGAACCGGTGCTGATCAACTGGGTCTTGCACCAGGAGATTCGGATATTGACCGCGCTGGCCTTTGCCCGCAGCCAGCGCCAGCCGCTGGATGTCGTCTTCGCCGCCCACAAGGTTTGGGACAAGCGCAAACCACCCCTGAACCAAGCCCTGCAACGCTTGACGCTGGCCGATTGTCGGCGATTGCTACGGACTTGCGCCTGGATTGATCGGGCGATCAAAGGGGCCGAAACCGGATCGCCGTGGGATGCGCTGCTGGCGAACGGGTTGCGGCTGGCGGGTTTGGAACTGTTGCCCGAATCACCTTGAATAGCATCAGCCACGAGGTTGCCTGATGAACACTACGACTGACACTACCCGCGCTATCGGCCATTACATGACCGGAGTGGGTCAGCGCGCTCGCGTTGCGTCCCGGATCGTCGGGCGCGCCGAAACGCGCATTAAGGACGCCGCCCTGTTAGCTGTCGCCGATGCGCTGGAAGCCACTGCGGAACCCTTGCTGGCGGCGAACCGGCTGGATCTGGACGCGGGCCGCACCGCCGGACTGGAAGCAGCGTTGCTGGATCGGCTGGAACTGACGCCCAAAGGAATCAAGGCAATGGCGCAAGGCTTGCGCGAAATCGCCGCCCAAACCGATCCGGTGGGCGAAATCACCGACCTGAAATATCGCCCTTCAGGCATTCAGGTCGGGCGGATGCGGGTGCCGCTGGGCGTGATCGGCATCATCTATGAATCACGCCCCAACGTCACCGCCGACGCCGCCGCGCTGTGCCTGAAAGCGGGCAACGCCGCCATTCTGCGCGGCGGTTCCGAGGCGCTGCATTCCAACCAGGCGATTGCGGCCTGTATCCAGCGCGGTTTGGCTGTCGCCGGGCTGCCCGCCGATGCGGTGCAGGTGATTGACACTGCGGATCGCGCCGCCGTCGGCGAACTGATCCGCATGGCCGAATATGTGGATGTGATCGTGCCGCGTGGCGGCAAGGGCCTGATCGAACGGATCAGCCGCGAAGCGCGAGTGCCGGTGATCAAGCATCTCGACGGCGTTTGCCACGTCTACATTGATGACCGCGCCGATGTGGACAAGGCGATGACGGTCGCCTACAACGCCAAAACCCAGCGTTACGGCACCTGCAACACCATGGAAACGCTGCTGGTGGCAGAAGCGATTGCCGGGCAGGTTCTACCCGCGCTGGGCGCAAAGTACCAGCAGGCCGGGGTCGAATTGCGCGGCTGTCCCCTGACTCGCGATCTGTTGCCCGAAACCAAGGTTGCCACTGAAGAAGACTGGTACGCTGAATATCTGGCCCCGATTCTCGCCATCCGCGTGGTCAAGGACATGGACGAGGCCATGGATCATATTGCGACTTACGGTTCCGCCCACACCGACGCCATCGTCACCGAGGATTACAGTCGGGCGCGGCGGTTCTTGCGCGAGGTGGATTCCAGCTCCGTCATGGTCAACGCCTCCACCCGCTTCGCCGACGGCGGTGAATACGGCCTGGGCGCGGAAGTGGGCATCAGCACCGACAAGCTGCACGCCCGTGGCCCGGTCGGGGTGGAAGGATTAACCACCCAGAAATTCGTGGTGCTGGGCGATGGTCATATCCGCCAATAGGATCGCCAAATGAATCCCCGTAATGTCGCCATCCTACTGTTCGATGAGGTCGAAGTGCTTGACTTCGCTGGGCCGTTTGAAGTGTTCGCAGTCGCCAACGAGCTGCATGACGACGCGCTGTTCCGAGTTTTTACCGTGGCCGCGCTGGCCGGACCGATCCGCGCCCGCAACGGGTTGTCGGTCAACCCCGACTATTTGCTGTCCAGCACGCCGCGCCCCGATGTACTCATTGTGCCCGGCGGCATCGGCACCCGGCCTTTGCTGGGGGATGAAACGCTGCTCGGCTGGATTGCAGCGACCACGCGGGCCAATGAATTGACCTTATCCATTTGTTCAGGGGCATTGTTGCTGGCCAAGGCCGGGCTGCTGACGGGCCTGAAGGCGACGACCCATCATCAGGTCATTGCCTTGTTGCGCGAGGTAGCGCCAGACACCGAAATCGTGGCCGACGTGCGGTATGTGGATAATGGACGCATCGTCACCGCCGCCGGCATCTCCGCCGGGATCGACGCCAGCCTGCACGTTGTCCGCCGCCTGTGCGGCGAGGCGGTCAGCACCCGCACCGCCGCTTATATGGAATACGGTATTGCGCTGTGATTGGAATTTTGGGCGGCACCTTCGATCCGATCCATTACGGCCATTTGCGTCCAGCGCTGGAAGTGCTGGACGCGCTGGACCTGGCCGAAGTCCGCTTTATTCCCTGCCGGATTCCCGCCCACCGCGCCACGCCGCTGATCACCGCTGAACAGCGGCTGGCGCTGGTGCGACTGGCTATCGTTGACCAGGTTGGTTTTGTAGCCGACGACCGCGAGCTGCGCCGGGAAGGACCCTCCTACATGGTGGATACGCTGGCCTCATTGCGCGCCGATTACGGCGACGATACGCCGCTCTGCCTGATTCTCGGCTCCGACGCCTTCCGGGAACTGCCTGCCTGGCATCGCTGGCGGGATCTGGGTCATCTCGCCCATATCGTTGTCATGCAACGACCTGGTGATTTACCGCCGTTCCCGCCGGCGCTGGAGGAATTCATGACGCCCCGGCGGGTCTACGCTGCGTCAGCGTTGCGTCGAGAACCGGCGGGCGGCATCCTGTTCCAGCCGGTCACCCAGTTGCACATCTCCGCCACCCGGATTCGCATTCTGCTGGCACACGGCCAATCCCCGCGCTACCTGTTGCCCGAGGCCGTACTGGCCTCGATCCGCGACCAGGCGTTGTATCTGGGCGCCACCCGCTAAAACCCCTGTACCTGTTCATAAGGATGACCCGAATTTTATGCCACTTGAAGCGCTGAAAAAGATTGTCGTCAATGCCCTGGAAGACCTGAAAGCTCAGGACATCAAGATTCTGGATGTACGCGACATCGCCAGTTTTACCGACCTGATGGTGGTCGCCAGCGGCAGTTCCACCCGTCAGGTCAAGGCGCTGGCCGACAAAGTCGTCGAAAATTGCCTCACCGCCGGCGTCCGTCCGCTGGGTGTCGAAGGCCAGCAGGATGCGGAATGGGTGCTGGTTGATCTGGCCGACATCGTAGTGCATGTCATGCTGCCTCAGACCCGCGACTTCTATAACCTGGAAAAGCTCTGGTCGGTGGACCATCGCGCCAGCGCCAACCGGGCAGCGAGTCACTGAACCCCTCCGGCTCCATTGATGAAGATTCATTTGCTCGCCATCGGCGCCCGGATGCCGGATTGGGTGAAGGCGGGCTACGCCGAATATGCTGAACGGTTGCCGCGTGAATGCGCATTGAACCTGGTCGAAATTTCAGCGGTCAAGCGCGGCCAAAACGCGGATGTGGCGCGCATCGTTCGTCATGAGGGCGAGCGCTTGCTGACGGCAATCCCGTCCGGATCCGCAATCATTGCGCTGGACGAGCGCGGCCAGCCATGGAGTACCGTCGAACTGGCCGAGCGGTTGCGCGGCTGGCTACAGGATGGGCGTGAGATCAGCCTGCTGATCGGTGGCCCGGATGGGCTTGATCCCGCCTGCCGCGCCCGCGCTGACCAGATGTGGTCGCTGTCGCGCCTGACCTTGCCGCATCCGCTGGTGCGGGTTGTGGTTGCCGAACAGATCTACCGGGCGTGGAGTTTGTTGCATCGCCACCCCTATCACCGCGCCTGATATGCCGGCTATCCAGATCTATCTCGCTTCCGCCTCGCCTCGCCGGCGCGAATTGCTGCGCCAGATTGGCGTCGCCTACCGCCTGCTTGCGGTGGCTGTGGACGAAACGCCGTTGTCCAATGAGAGTCCTCAAGCCTACGTCGCCCGGCTGGCGCAAGCCAAGGCGCAGGTGGGCATACCAATGCGGGGACGCCGTAAACCCTGTCCGGTACTGGGTGCGGATACGGCGGTCGTCGTTAACGACGCGATTCTCGGCAAGCCCCGCGACCGGCAGGAAGGGCTGGCGATGCTGGCCCGGTTGTCTGGCCGCGAGCATTGCGTATTAAGCGCGGTGGCGCTGGCAACCCCGACCCGCATGGCGGTCAAGGTGCAGGAGAGCCGGGTCTGGTTCCGCGAACTGACCCCGACGGAATGCGCGGACTATTGGGACAGCGGCGAACCGCTGGACAAAGCGGGCGGTTACGGTATTCAGGGCCGGGCCGCCGCGTTCATCAGCGAGATTCACGGCAGTTACTCCGGCGTGATGGGTTTGCCGCTATTTGAAACCGCCGAACTGCTGCGGGAGTTCGGCATCCATTTTTAAGCGATTTTCTACTTCCTTCCGATGGATTGAGACTGTATGACCACACGCACCGAAGGCGGCACGGGCGACGAAATCCTGATTAACGTCACGCCCCGCGAAACCCGGGTCGCCGTGGTCGAGAATGGCGTCTTGCAGGAAATTTTAATTGAGCGCGCCGGCAAGCGCGGCCTGGTCGGCAACATCTACAAAGGCCGGGCCTGTCGAGTGCTACCCGGCATGGAAGCGGCGTTCGTAGACATCGGCCTGGAGCGGGCGGCCTTCCTGCATGTCTCCGATATTCGCCCTGAATCCGCGCCCGAAAACGGCGCNNCGGCTGACCACGCATATTACCCTGCCCTCACGGTTCCTGGTGTTTCTGGCCGATTCCGACGTGGCCGGAGTGTCGGTCAAAATTGACGGCGAGCGCGAGCGGCAACGGTTGAAAGAGGTGGTCAACGCCTTCCGCGCCGAATTCGGCGGCGGCTATATCGTCCGCACGGCGGCGGAAGGCGCAGAATCCGGGGCGCTGCAAGCCGACATGCAGTTTTTGCAGCGGCTCTGGAGTTCCATCCGGGAGCGGATGAAGGAAACCGGCGGCATCCTCACCCTGTACGAGGATCTACCGCTGGTGTTGCGGGTGTTGCGCGATTTTATCGGCGATAACGTGGAAAAGGTCCGCATTGACTCCCGCGAAACCTGCCAGCGGATGCTGGAATTCGCCGACAAGTTCGTGCCGGAGATGGGGCCGCGCCTGGAGCATTATCCGGGCGAGCGGCCCATTTTCGAGTTGTACGGCATCGAAGATGAGTTGCAGAAGGCGCTGGGCAAGAAGGTGCCGCTCAAATCCGGCGGCTATCTGATCGTCGATCAGACCGAAGCCATGGCTACGATTGATGTCAATACCGGCGCTTATGTCGGGCATCGCAATCTGGAAGAGACCATCTTCAAAACCAATCTGGAAGCCGCCGCCGCCATCGCCCGGCAACTGCGGCTGCGCAATCTGGGCGGGATCATTATTCTCGATTTCATCGACATGGTCAGCGAAGAACACCGGCAGGCGGTGCTGAAAGCGCTGGAGAAGCACCTGGAGAAGGATCGCGCCAAGAGCCACATTTCCCAGGTGTCGCCGCTGGGACTGGTGGAAATGACCCGCAAGCGCACCCGTGAGAGTCTGGAGCAGATTCTGTGCGAACCCTGTCCCTTGTGCGACGGGCGCGGCTCCATCAAGACCGCTGAGACCGTATGTTACGAAATCTTCCGCGAACTGTTGCGCGAAACCCGCCAGTATTCGCCGCGCCAGTTTGTGGTGCTGGCCGCGCCGGATGTGGTGGATGCGATGCAGGATCAGGAATCCACCAGCGTGGCGCAACTCGAAGCCTTCATCGGCATCCCGATCAAGTTCCAGTCCGAGGCGCTCTACACCCGCGAGCAGTATGACGTGGTGTTGATGTGAGACGGGTTTGGGGCGCAGCCCGCCGACCGTTGCGGTGGGCGCGCCGACTGGTTCTGGCGCTGCTGTTGCCGTTGCTGCTGCTGGCGGCGTTTGGGCAATGGTGGCTGCTGCCGCGCCTGCATGACTATCGCGGCCTGCTGGCTAATGCGCTGGGCGACTCTCTCCACGCGGCGGCGCAGATCGACGCGGTCGCTGCCGGGCGCGAGGGTTGGCGATTGAGCCTGCGACTGCAAGGGGTCAGCCTGCGCGATCCTGAAACCGCCGCGCTGTTGGCCAGCTTCAGCCGGGCGGTAGCCACGGTGGATTTGTGGCGCTCGCTGCGGGAATGGCGCCCGGCGTTCAGCCATATCCGGCTGGAGGGCGTGAATCTGACGCTGGAACAGGGGCCGGAAGGGACGCCGCGTTTGCGGGCCGACGCCGGTGCGGCGGAAAGCGCGCCATCGCTGCCGGAAGTCGCCCGCTGGCTATTTGAGGTGGGCCGGCTGGATCTCATTGGCGACCGGTTGACCCTGCGACGCCGTGATGGCGTTGCCTTGCACCTCCTGCATCCTTATTTTCAGATGCGGGACACCCCGCGCGGTCAGCGCCTGCTGTTCACGGC
Source organism: Competibacteraceae bacterium UBA2788 (assembly GCA_002352185.1). GTDB lineage: Bacteria > Pseudomonadota > Gammaproteobacteria > Competibacterales > Competibacteraceae > Contendibacter. The sequence goes on along the minus strand of DEHY01000137.1, from coordinate 7,077 downwards.
TGAATTACCTGGCGAACCCGGCGACCGGATCGAATTCAGCGTAGAACGACCCCATGCCGATCCGGAACTCTGGCAGGGAACCTTCGAGTTCCGTGCCGACCGGATACGTTTGGCCGATTGGAAATTACCGCTGGGGTTCACCGCTGGGCAGGCGGCGCTGGAACTGCGCGGCGACTGGCGCGACTGGCAACCGACTCGCATCGAAGGTCGGCTGCGGCTATCCGGGGCAGAACTGGACGCGCCATCGCGTTTCACCCTGCTGGGACGATGGCTGACGAATCAGCCGACAAGCGCATTAACCCTGGACGGACAGAAGCTGGAAACCGGCTGGCAACTGCGCGGCCACGCCCAATTCGAGGATCGCAAGGGCCGGATTGTCGCTGAACCCACCTTCGAGTTGAGCCAGACCGGCGAACGGTGGCAGGGTCAAGTCCGTGATCTGCACGCCCAGGAGGTCGCCGCATGGGCGACTCCGTGGCTGAATGAACCGACCCGACTATGGCTCGCATCGCTCAATCCTCAAGGGGATCTGCCGGAAATCGCCGTTCAGGCCGCTACCGATACTTATGCCATAACCGTCCAGTTACGCGATGTGGCGTTGCAAGCGGCTCACGGTCTGCCGGGACTGAGCCATCTGACTGGAACTTTAGAACTCGCGCCTGATCAGAGCCGCATCAAACTCGACAGCCGCCAAGTCCGGGTAGAGACCGCTGGCCTGTTACGCGCTCCCGTTACGCTCGACACGGTGGCCGGAGCCTTGACATGGACGCGCCAGGCGGATGGATTCCACTTGGAAAGCGCCGGTCTGGATCTGACCAACGCCGATCTGAACGCCCGCGTCCGGGGTCGCGTGACTGTCCCCAGCCACGGAACGCCGCTACTGGATTTACAGGGCCTGTTCCGTGAGGTCAGGGTTGGGCGGGTGCGGCATTATCTGCCGACAATCCTCCCTGCGGATGGCCTCGCCTGGCTGGATCAAGCGCTGGTTGATGGGCGGGCGGCAGGCGATCTGGTGTTGCGAGGCCCGCTTGCCGATTTCCCCTTCGACAACGGCCAAGGTCTGTTTGAAACCCGGCTGCGGTTCGAGAATGTCATACTGGATTACGCCCCCGGCTGGCCGCGACTGGAGGGATTGCGGGCGGACGCGACCTTTCGCAATCGCGGACTGCGGGTAGACGCGGCCAGCGGCTACCTGCTTGATGCCAGGGCGGAGCGCATCACCGCCTGGATCGACGATCTCGATCAGGCGACTGTGCGCGTCAAAAGCCAGATCAAAGGGCCTGGCGCTACCCTGTGGCGAGCGCTCAAGGACAGTCCGGTCGGGCGGGAACTGGGCGAAGATCTGCCGGATTTACGCATCAGCGGCGTTAACACGCTGGACCTCGACTTAACGATTCCCCTGCCGGTCAATGCCCACACCAACCGGGTCAAGGGTCAGGTGGGCCTGCTGGGAGGCAACGTCATCTTGCCCGGCTGGAGTCTCGAACTTGGCCGATTGCGCGGCGAGGTGCATTTTACCGAAGCGAACCTGTACGCCAAGAACGTGCAAGCGCTGTTGCGCGGTGAGCCGATCCGACTGGATTTGGATCTGATCGGGCGCGAAGGCCGCCGCGAACTGCAAACGCGATTGCAAGGCCGCCTGGGACTGCGGGCGCTGGTTGGAGAATCCACGGCAACGGCGTTAGCGCCGTATGTCAGCGGCAAAAGCGCTTGGGAGGCGGTGTTGACGACCCCCACCGGCCACCGCGAGCCGCGCGATGCGGCGCCACGCTTCGCCCTGGATGTGCATTCGGATTTGCGCGGTGTCGCCGTCCAGTTGCCGGAACCCCTGGGCAAAACGGCGACCCAGATTCGCCCGCTGCGGATCAAGCTGCGTCCCCACCCATCGGAGGCGTTGGGCCTGGCGCTGGAGTATGGAGAGGAGGCGCGGGCCGCGCTGGAACTGGCGGATTTTCCCCACGATCCCCGGCTGGTGCGTGGCGAGCTGCGCATCAATGCCGGTGCGGCGAAATTGCCCGATGCTCCAGGGTTGGCAGTCATCGCCCGTCTGCCGCGCTGGGAACTGACCGCGCCAACGGCGAAAACGTCTGAGAACGCTGCTCGCCCGTGGCGCGTACTGCGCAACCTCGACGCCCGGATCGGCGAACTGATCATCGGTCGCCAAATTTTTCCCGGCGTGACGCTGAACGCCACTCGTCAAGACAGCGGGATCCAGATCGAAGTCAATGGCGAGGCGCTGGCCGGGCGCGTGACGCTGCCCGATCAACCCAGCCCGGAGCGACCGATCAGCGCGGCGCTGCAACGCCTGCACCTGCGCCACACAGCGGATTCCGTCCCGTCCGTTGCCCAGGCCAAGAATGTCGACGCCAGCGCGCTCGACCCGCGCCGGTTGCCGCCGCTGGTATTCACGGTATCCGATTTGCGGCTCAATGCGGCCGTGCTGGGCCAATTGCGGCTGGCGGCCATGCCCTACCCCGGCGGCATCCGCCTGACCGAATTCACTCTGAATTCCGAACAGCAGCGCATTGACGCTGCCGGCGACTGGCGCTGGGCTATCGGCGGTCAGGCATCGCGCTTGCGGGCGACCTTGCACAGTCAGGCGTTGGGCGAGACGCTGACCGCGTTCGGTTATTCGGGGGCAGGCATCGCCCGTGGCGAGACCCAGGCGGAACTGACGGCTGAATGGGCGGCGGCATTACCTGATTTTGCGCTGGATCGCCTGGAAGGAACCCTGAAATTTCAGGTCGGCCCCGGCCAGTTGCTGGATGTTGACCCCGGCATGGGGCGCATGATTGGGTTATTCAACGTCCAGAATCTCATGCGCCGCCTCAGTCTCGACTTCAGCGATCTGTTCCAGTCCGGGACGGGATTTGACCAGATCAGCGGTGAGTTTACCTTCAGGCAGGGCCAGGCCCACACCGACAATCTAACGATTGAAGCGCCGGCGGCCCGCATTCAGATTCAGGGTCGAACCGGATTGAAGGAACGCGATTACGAACAGCGCATTACGGTCACGCCCCGCTTCGGCGGCGCGTTGCCCATCGCAGGGGTCCTTGCGGGCGGGCCGGCGGTGGGCGCAGCGGTCCTGCTGGCCGAACGGTTGCTGCAAAAAGGCATCGAGCAGGCAACCCGCTACCGTTATGCGCTGACGGGTTCCTGGGATCGCCCAGTGATGAAATTAGTACAAGAACCGCAACCCATGGCCCCATCAAAAGGGTTTGTGGGCGACCAGTAAGCCACCCAAGAGATTTCCAAATGCCGATCATCGCTGCGATTCAGATGGTTTCCGGTTCCAGCGTCGCCGAGAATCTGGCCGCCGCCGCCGATCTTCTGGCCCAGGCCGCCGCCGGTGGAGCGCAACTGGCAGTCCTGCCGGAAAATTTTGCCCTGATGGGTGAGCAGGAAAATGACAAGCTGGCGGTGCGGGAGGTCGAAGGCGCAGGGCCGATTCAGACCTTCCTGGCCGAACAGGCGGCGCGGCATCGGCTGTGGCTGGTCGGAGGCACCATTCCTATGCAAACCACTGGCGATGCAGCGCGGGTGCGCGCCGCTTGCCTGCTGTTCGACGATCAGGGCCGACAGGTAGCCCGCTATGACAAGGCGCATCTGTTCGATGTGCAGGTGGTGGGCAGTGCGGAACGCTACGCCGAATCGGCCACCATCGCGCCGGGGGATCGCTACGTGGTTGCCGAGACGCCGCTGGGTCGGCTGGGACTGGCCGTGTGCTACGACCTGCGCTTCCCGGAGCAGTTTCGCGCCCTGGTGGATCAGGGGATGGAAATCATGGCGTTGCCGGCGGCGTTCACCGCCGCCACCGGCCAGGCGCACTGGGAAATTCTGCTGCGCGCCCGCGCTATCGAGAACCAGTGTTACGTCATCGCGGCGGCGCAGGGCGGGAAACATCCCAGCGGTCGGGATACCTACGGCGACAGCCTGATCATTGATCCGTGGGGCGTCATTCTAAACCGGCAGCCCTGGGGACCCGGCGTGGCGCTGGCTGAGTTCAGCCGCGAGCGATTGGAACAGGTGCGGCGGCAATTTCCGGCGCTGCAACATCGGCTGCCCTCCCCTGCATAGATTCTGTTCGGTCATGGCGCGGGCGGGATGTCCGCGCCACCCCGATTTTACTTCGCCAATTGCACCCCNNTCCGGGCCAAACTCGCCGGCCAGAATCCGCCGCGCCAGTGGATTTTCCAACTCCTGCTGAATCGCCCGCTTGAGGGGCCGGGCGCCGTAAACCGGATCAAAACCCGCTTCGCCCAGTCGATCCAGCGCCGCTTCGGTGACGTTCAACCCCATTTGCCGATCAACCAGCCGCTGACGCAGATAACCGATTTGAATATTAGCAATCGCTCGAATCTGTGCGCGGTCCAGCGGATGAAACACGACCACCTCGTCAATCCGGTTGATGAACTCCGGGCGGAAATGATCCGCCACCTGGGTCATCACCATGCTCTTCATCAGCGGGTAATTATCCTGCGCCGCCAACTCCTGAATCATCTGCGAGCCGAGATTGGAAGTCATCACGATGACCGTATTGCGGAAATCCACGGTGCGCCCCTGCCCATCAGTCAAGCGTCCGTCGTCCAGCACTTGCAATAGCACATTGAACACATCGGCGTGGGCTTTCTCGATCTCATCCAGCAGAATGACGCTGTAGGGCCGCCGCCGCACCGCTTCGGTCAAATAACCGCCTTCCTCATAGCCGACATAGCCCGGCGGCGCGCCAATCATTCGCGCCACCGAATGTTTCTCCATAAATTCCGACATGTCGATTCGGACCATCGCCTCCTCGGTGTCAAACAGGAATTCGGCCAGCGCTTTGCACAACTCCGTCTTGCCGACGCCGGTGGGGCCAAGAAACAGGAAGGAACCGTTAGGCCGTTTGGGATCGGANNCAGTTTGTCGCGTTCACCCTCCAGCATCTTGGCGACTGGAATTCCCGTCCATTTCGAGACCACCTCGGCAATCTCTTCATCGGTAACTTTATTACGCAGCAGCTTGAATTGGTTGTGTTCCACGACAGCCGTTTGCGCCAGTTGCCGTTCTAAAACCGGGATGCGCCCGTAAGTCAATTCAGACATGCGCGCCAAATCGCCGGCGCGGCGGGCCGCATCCAATTCCAGACGCGCCCGCTCCAAATCCTCTTTAACCTGCGCCGAACCGTGCAGCGCCAGTTTCTCCGCCTTCCAGATTTCCTCCAGATCGGCGGATTCACGAGCCAGCTTGGCGATTTCCTGTTCCAGTAAATCCAGCCGCCTTTTCGAAGCTTCGTCGTTTTCCTTTCTCAACGCCTCGCGTTCAATCTTGAGCTGGATCAGTCGCCGGTCGAGTCGATCCATTTCCTCAGGTTTGGAATCAATCTCCATGCGGATGCGCGAAGCCGCCTCATCCATCAAATCAATGGCCTTGTCCGGCAACTGCCGGTCGGTAATATAACGGTGTGAAAGAGTTGCGGCGGCGACAATCGCCGGATCAGTAATATCCACCGCGTGATGAATCTCATAACGCTCTTTCAAGCCGCGCAAAATCGCAATGGTGTCCTCAACATTCGGTTCATTCACCAGAACCTTCTGGAAACGCCGTTCCAGCGCCGCATCTTTCTCAACATATTTGCGATACTCGTCCAGCGTCGTCGCGCCGATGCAGTGCAGTTCACCCCGCGCCAGCGCCGGTTTCAGCATATTGCCGGCATCCATCGCCCCTTCGGCTTTTCCCGCGCCGACCATGGTATGCAACTCATCAATAAACAGGATGATCTGGCCTTCCTGTTTGGACAAGTCTTTTAATACCGCTTTCAGTCGTTCCTCAAATTCGCCGCGAAACTTGGCGCCGGCGATCAGCGAACCCATGTCCAGAGACAAAACCCGCTTGTTTTTCAATCCTTCCGGCACTTCGCCGTTGATAATCCGCTGCGCCAGCCCTTCGACGATGGCGGTTTTGCCGACGCCGGCCTCGCCAACCAGCACCGGATTATTCTTGGTGCGGCGCTGCAAGACTTGAATGGTGCGGCGGATTTCGTCATCGCGACCGATGACCGGATCCAGCTTTCCCTGCTCGGCGCGCCCGGTCAGGTCAATCGTGTACTTTTCCAGGGCCTGCCGCTGATCTTCGGCGTTCTGATCCTCGACTTTCTGGCCGCCGCGCATCGCCTCAATGCCCTGTTCGATCAAAGTCTTGGTCGCGCCCGCTTTGCGGAGCAGGCCGCCCAGTTCGCCTTTGTCCTCTATGGCTGCCAGTACGAACAGTTCAGACGAGATATAGGCATCCTTGCGTTGCTGCGCCAGCTTGTCGGTCTGATTCAGCAGCCGCGACAAGGCGTTGGAAATCTGCACATCGCCGCCCGCGCCTTCGACTCGCGGCAGGCGATCCAGCGCTTCGTTCAGTTGCGAACGCAGCAGCTTGGCATTGACGCCGGCTTGAGTCAGCAGCGGGCGCACCGTGCCGCCATCCTGGTCGAGCAGCGCCGCCAGCACATGGGCCGGTTCGATAAACTGATGATCACGACCCACCGCCAGACTTTGGGCGTCGCTCAGGGCCATTTGAAACTTGCTGGTCAATTTGTCCATGCGCATAAGGGATCTACTCCAGTGAACTCGAAATTTCCTTATTAACTGGTGGTAGTTTGGGGGAATTCAAGTGCCAATCCGCGAGCCATGGAAATCGCTAGCGCTATCCTTCCGAAAACCAATCCGCCTCCGTCTGATTTCACCCAGAGCGGAGGCGGACTGGTTTTATGCCAAGGTTTATCGTGCGGCGCTCCCCGTCGCCGGGTCGTTGGTCACTGCGCCGGTTCCGACGTCAACAAATCCGGCGTGAACTCAAGTGACAGCGAGGGCGTGGATACAGTAGCAGCGGCTTTAGCGGCAATGGTGTTAAAGGTGGCGACCACAGTGCAAGTGGCTGGTGTGCCCGCGCAGCCTTTATTGGTCCATCCGGCAAAGGTGGAACCGCTGGCAACTGTGGCAGTGAGGCTTACGCTGGCGCCATTGTTGAATTTTGCGGAACAGGTAGGGCCACAGTTGATTCCCGCTGGACTGCTGGACACCGTACCGGCGCCGGCGCCAGTCTTGCTGA
>DEHY01000194.1 GCA_002352185.1 Competibacteraceae bacterium UBA2788 | reverse complement strand
TCGACCAGCGCTTCGCGGGTGGCCGCGACGCCGCGCGCCCGCAGCGCCGGGGCCAGCAGCGCCAGCGTGCGGGCGTGGCCGTGAACCGCGTCCACGAGTTGCTCGATCTCCTCGCGGGCGGCATCGCTGGACGCGCCGGCATCCCCGCCGGCAGCGTTCAGCACCCGCTCGACCAGCTTCACTGCGTCCTCGCATCAGCACCCGCTCGACCAGCTTCACTGCGTCCTCGCAGTCGAGTTGGTGCAACTCGCGCCGGTTCCGCTGGGCCGCGAACGGCGCGGGCAGCGGCTCGCGGCTGGTGAAGAGCAGCCGGGTGTCGCCCTGGGCGTTGAGCCGCACGCAGAGCTGGAGGATGGCAGCCAGTTCGCGGCGCAGGTTCTCGGTGAGCGCTTCGGGCGTGTCCTCAGCCAGAAACGGCGGTAGCAAAACGCTCTCCATGTTGTCCACCGCCAGCAGGGTCGGCTGTTCGACCAGCGTGCGTTCGACCGGCAGAATGGCGTGTTCCAGGTCGGGGAAGGTGGCGACGGAGTAATCCTTCCCGACCAGTTGGCGACCCAGGGCATCGAGTACCGCCTGGACATGGCCGTTCGTCTCGACCGAGACGAACGCGGCGCGGCGCATCTGCTGGGAGCGCACCAGCCAGCGGACGAACTCGGCGGCCAGCGCGGTCTTGCTTTCGCCGCCCTGACCGCGCACCACGGCGTAGCGTTCGGTGCGTAGCAGGCGTTGCAAAGCCAGCAGCTCCCGGCTGCGTCCGACGAAACCGGTGTTCGGCTCATCCGGTACACCGATCTCCGGCTCGTTCGGCTGTTTGCCGAGCCGGACCGCGAGTTGCTTTTGGAAATCCGCCACCGTCTGCTTGGCGGGCGCCATTTTGAAAAGCTGCGGGTCGTCCTTTTCCTGGAACAGCACCGGTACGAACCAGTCTTCCAGCCGGAACTCGCCCGCGCCGAAGATGCGCCCGCGAAACGTGTCGTCCTTCAACGCCCGCTGGCCGACCAGCATGGCGTCACCCACCCGCTTGCCCCCGGCCAGCGCCCGGTAAAACTTGGCGACGAAGCGGCGCGCGGTCTCGACCAGCACGCTGTGGCTCATGGCGACCACGGAGGCAACGCCGACCTTCATCAGTTCGGAGGCGACCGATTCGGACGCCTGTTCGGCCTGCGCGCTCTGGCAGGCTTCCAGAAACACCAGCGGGATGCGGTGATCGCGCAGCAGCGGGCCGAGTTCGCTGGTGTAGATGGTGACGTGTCGGCGTTTTTCGAGCTTGGCGATGTCCTGCGGCTCCTCGAAGCACAGCCCGCCGAGGCCGACGCGGCGATCGTAGACGCCGTGGCCGTCGAAGTGGACGACGTGATAGAGCTTCCGTGCGGTGCGGGCGCGGTCCAGTTCGTCGCGCAAGGCCGGCAGCGTGGGCGGATCGAGGACGTGAATCTCGACCAAACCGGGCAGGGCCTCCATCGCCTCGACCAGCGGCAGCGCGCTGACGCGGTGGTCGATGTAGTCGCAAACGTCGTCCTCCTCCGGTCGGGCGGTGATGAGCAGGATGCGGATGGGCGTGGCGACCACCGGCACGTCGAATGCCTCGATTCCGGGGAGTCGGCGGCGAACGCGGGTCGGCTTCGCGCCTTGAAACAGAAAAGCCTTGCCGTCGTGCAGCAGTTCCCACGGCAGGCCGAGGAGGGTGGTCGCGACCTCCTTGGCGGCGAGTACCTCGGCTTCCGGCGCGTCGGCTATGAGCGCGGTATCCACCTGGACGGTGAAGCGGCGACCCGCATGAGCGTCGATCCGCGCCCAGGCGCTCATGACGTTCTTGGTGAGGCCGGGCGGCATCGCGGCCTTGTGCAAAATTATCTTTACCACGCTGTTCCTTTACCAGGAGCGCATGGCGCAGTTCCTTGCCGACCCATTTCGACTGCAGCGCGTCAGTGCTAACCACCACCGCATCAGCCGAGGCGGCGTCGATGGCCTTGTTGATCTCCAGCCAGAGCGGATCGCCACCGCGCAGCTCGCGCGAGTCGATCCAACCGTCTTGGCCGTGGTCGGCCAGCGCCGTGCGGAGATCGCGCACGAAACCGTCGTCTTGCGAGCTGTGGGAGATGAAGAGCTTGTCCATAGCGTGCTGCTCCTGCGTTCGTTCAGGCCAGCGCCGCCGCCGCACCTCTTAGCGCCGGGTTGTTGGCGGTGATCACCCAGGTCGGAATGGCCGCCAGATAATCGCTAAATCGGCCCTTGGCCTCGAACCGGGCGCGAAACGCCGACTGGTCGAAGAATTCTCCCAAGCGCGGCACGATGCCGCCGCCGATATAAACGCCGCCGCGCGCGCCCAAAGTGAGCGCCAGATTACCCGCTGCCCCGCCCAACGCCCCGCAGAAGAGGTTTAATACGGCTACGCAATGCTGACAGCTTCCGGCCAATCCTCGGTCGCTAATATCAGCGGGATTTAAGTTCTCCGTCGGCCAGCCTTCCACTTCCGCCAGCGCGGTATAGAGATTCGCCAGTCCCGGCCCGGCCAGCAGCCGTTCCGGCGAGACGTGGCCGAAGCGGCGCCACAGGATTTGGCCGATCGCCCATTCCCGTTCGTTGGTGGGGGAAAACGTGACGTGACCACCCTCGGTCTGGAGCGGAATCCAGTGGTGGCCGGACCACACCAGGCCCGATACGCCCAGGCCGGTTCCCGGTCCGATCAGGCCGATGGGCGTTTCCGCGACCGCTGTTCCGCCACCGACCTGCCGGCGTTCGTCCGGCCCCAGCAACGGCAGCGCCAGCGCCAGCGCGGTGAAATCATTAAGCATCAGCAGCCGTTCCAGCCCCAGTTCCCGCTGCGTCGTTTCGGTCGAGAACGACCAGGCGCTGTTGGTAAACTGAATCCAGTCGCCGGTGACTGGAGTCGCGACCGCAACCGCTGCCTGCGTCGGGCGCGGTCCACCCACCTTGGACAGGTAAGCTTCGGCGGCTGCGGTCAGGTTGGGGAAATCGGCACAGGCCAGGATGTGTTCGGCGTAAAACTGGCGGTTGGCATCCACCAGCGCGAAACGGGCGTTGGTGCCGCCGATGTCGGCGATCAAATCGGGATGTTCGGAGCGGTTTTTTGCCATTACGGTGCTTCCAGTCAGGGGGAAAAGTCAGGGCGGTTTCGATGCGGCAAGCCGGATTGGGGATTCAGCGCCGCCATCTTGTAAAATGTTGCATAGCCACATTAAGATAATAGGAATTTCGCGATCTGCTCCCCAGTTTACAATACAAAATCTCAGGAGCTTTTTGGCGACAGTGCGCAAGCTTTAACTACCCCCCGTAACTCTCGAAGAGGACAGGAAAAATGTCGTTTCTAAGCGTTGAACAACTGAAAAAGGACTGGGCTGAGAATCCCCGCTGGAAAGGCATCAAACGCGGCTACACTGCTGAAGAGGTTGTGCGTCTGCGCGGCAACCTTCCCATCGAATACAGCCTGGCGCAACGGGGCGCCGAGAATTTATGGAAGCTGATCACCACCACGCCCTACGTCAACTGCCTGGGCGCGCTGACCGGCGGGCAGGCGATGCAGCAGGCCAAGGCCGGGGTCAAGGCCATCTACCTGTCCGGCTGGCAGGTCGCCGCCGACAACAATAGTTACATGTCGATGTATCCCGACCAGTCCCTGTATCCGGTCGATTCCGTGCCGCTGGTGGTCGAGCGCATCAATAACACGTTCAAGCGCGCCGACGAAATTCAATGCGCGCGCGGCATCGGGCCGGGCCACAAGGATTTCGTTGACTATTTCCTGCCCATCGTCGGCGACGCCGAAGCCGGTTTCGGCGGCGTGCTGAACGCGCACGAGCTGATGAAGCGCATGATCCGCGCCGGTGCGGCGGGCGTCCATTTCGAGGATCAACTGGCCTCGGTCAAGAAGTGCGGCCACATGGGCGGCAAGGTGCTGGTGCCTTCTCAGGAAGCGGTGCAGAAGCTGATCGCGGCGCGGCTGGCGGCGGATGTGTACGGCGTTCCGACCATCCTGTTGGCCCGTACCGATGCCGAAGCGGCTGACCTGCTGACCAGCGACTGCGATGAGAACGACAAGCCGTTTTGCACCGGCGAGCGCACCGTCGAGGGCTTCTACAAGACCCGGAAGGGTATCGATCAGGCCATTTCGCGCGGTCTGGCCTACGCGCCCTACGCCGATATGGTGTGGTGCGAGACCGGCACCCCCGATCTTGACTTCGCCAGGAAATTCGCCGACGCGATCCGCGACAAATTCCCCGGCAAGCTGCTGGCGTACAACTGCTCGCCGTCGTTCAACTGGAAGAAGAACCTGGATGACGCCACCATCGCCAAGTTCCAGCGCGAGCTGGGCGCGATGGGCTACAAGTACCAGTTCATCACCTTGGCCGGCATTCACAACATGTGGTACCACATGTTTGATCTGGCGCAGGATTACGTGAAGCGCGGTATGTCGGCCTATGTCGAGAAGGTGCAGGAGCCCGAATTCGCGGCGCGGGATCGCGGCTACACCTTCGTCAGCCACCAGCAGGAAGTGGGCACCGGCTATTTCGATGACGTGACCACGGTGATTCAGGGCGGCGTGTCCTCCGTCACCGCGCTGACCGGTTCGACCGAGGAAGAACAGTTCCACTGATCGCCCTATGGCCCTTTTCCGCCGGTCGCTGCAACCTGCGGCGGGCGGAACCCCGGCATCAACGAGAACCCGGAGCTCAACTCTCCGGGTTTTTGCCTTTGAAACCGCGATACCATGACGCCTATTGATTTTTAGTGAACATCCGAGGAGCTGCCGTGAGCCTGAATCTGCCTGCTGGCGTGCAAGTCAACGCCCCGATCCACCCCCGCTTCGACGAAATCCTCAGCTTTGAGGCTTTGACCCTGGTCGCCAGGCTGCACCGCGCCTTTGAAGGCCGCCGCCAGGAATTGCTAAAAGCCCGCGTCGCCCGCCAAGCCCGGATTGATGCCGGCGAGTTGCCCGATTTCCTGCCGGAAACGAAACACATCCGCGAAAGCGACTGGAAAATTGCGCCGCTGCCGAAAGCGCTGGAGCGTCGCCGCACCGAAATCACCGGCCCGGTCGAGGCCAAAATGATCATCAACGCCTACAACTCCGGCGCTGATTCCTACATGACCGACTTCGAGGATTCCAACAGCCCCAACTGGTACAACCAGATTCAGGGCCAGGTCAATCTGTTCGACGCCATTCGCCGCAAGCTCAGCTTTGTTAATGAAGCCGGCAAGGAATATGCGCTCAACGACACCATTGCGACGCTGCAAATTCGCCCGCGTGGCTGGCATCTGGATGAGAAGCATGTGCTGGTGGACGGCCAGCGTGTGTCCGGCGGCATCTTCGACTTTGGCTTGGTGTTCTTTCACAACGCCAAGGAGCAGATGGCCCGTGGCGCGGGTCCGTTCTACTACTTGCCGAAAATGGAATCGCACCTTGAAGCGCGGCTGTGGAATGACATTTTCGTGATGGCGCAAAAGGAGTGCGGCATTCCGCAAGGCACGATCAAGGCGACCGTGCTGGTCGAAACCATTCTCGCCACCTTCGAGATGGAAGAAATTCTGTACGAATTGCGCGAACATTCCGCCGGCCTGAACGCCGGGCGCTGGGATTATATTTTTAGCTGCATCAAGAAATTCAAGAAGAATAAGGATTTCTGCCTGGCCAACCGGGGCGCGATCACCATGGAAGTGCCGTTCATGCGCTCCTACGCGCTGCAACTGGTCAAGATTTGCCACAAGCGCGGCGCTCCGGCGATGGGCGGCATGAGCGCGCTGATCCCGATTAAGAATGACCCGGAAGCCAATGAAAAGGCGCTGGCCGGCATCCGCCACGACAAGACCCGCGACGCCAACGATGGTTTCGATGGCGGCTGGGTGGCGCATCCCGGCCTGGTGCCCATCGCCCACGAGGAATTCGTCAAGGTGCTGGGCGACAAGCCGAATCAGTGGGCAAAGCAGCGGAATGAAGTATTCACCGCCAGGGATTTCCTGAACTTCCAGCCGGAACAACCGATTACCGAGGTGGGACTGCGCAACAACATCAATGTCGGTATTCACTACCTCGGCTCCTGGCTGGCGGGTAATGGCTGTGTGCCGATTCACAATCTGATGGAAGATGCCGCGACTGCGGAAATCGCCCGCTCCCAGGTGTGGCAATGGGTGGTCAGTCCGAAGGGTATTTTGGACGATGGCCGCAAGGTCACTGCCGACATGGTGCGCGGCTTTATTCCCGAAGAATTGGCGAAGGTCAAGGCGACTGTCACCGCCCAGGGCGAAAACACCGCGACCTACGACCAGGCTGCGAAAATCTTTGCGGAAATGTCGTTGTCGGCGGACTATCCCGAATTTTTGACGTTGCCGCTGTACGAGGCGATGGACTGAGCTTCATCATCCATCGGGGGCAGCAGAAAACGGCGCTTGCGGGCGCCGTTTTGATTCCTTGAGTATTTGCGGGCGCCAGGTCTGGAACGCCGCCCGGTGCCCCTTATCCCGGATGCGGCGTTTGCTGATCGATAGGTCATAATCAGCGAGAAGGGCAAAGCCTTACTGCATCGCAAGCGTAGGTGTGCGATAGCATCCATTTTCGGTACTATCTTGAACGGCTAATTCCCAAGACCGGACAATTTCTAAATCAGCGGATAATTCATGATCACACCCGCAAGCGTAGCTGGGGATTTGGAACTTGAAGCGCGCGTTTACGCCGAGCGGGTCGCGATGGTTTATCGGTTGACGCCTTTCAACCTGGCTATGGCCGCCATCTTTTCCACGATCGTGGCGCTGGTGTTAAGCAAAGAAGTGGACAACCGGTCCCTGGCCCTGTGGTGGCTGTCCATCAATGGCTTGTCGCTCTGGCGCTATCAGTTGATCCACGCTTATCGCAACTCCAGCGATGCCGTAGCCTGCGCAAGGCAATGGGATCTGCGTTTTGTGGCGAGAACCGCAGGCTCTGGATTTTCTTGGGGATTGTTGGGAACCTTGCTCTATCCCCCCACCGGCAGCCCCTACCAGGCCCTCGCGAGCATTGCGATCCTCGGCATCGCTGCGGTCAGTATCTTTTCCTTGTCGGGCTTGATGACCGCTTATGCCGCTTTGATCCTGCCGATGCTGTTGCCGCCCGCGTTCTACTGGATTTGGCATGGCGCTCCCAGCGAACGTGTGGTGGGAGTTGGAGCTTTTCTTTTTATCATCATCGCCTTGACCAACGCCCGGCGGTTGCAGCGCCAGGTCATCGAGCAACTGCGGCTCAAATTTCAGTTTGCGGACGCGCTGGAACAGGCGGAACAGGCCAGGCAGGCAGCCGAAGCCGCCGATCAGGCCAAAAGTCAGTTCCTGGCCAATATGAGCCACGAAATCCGCACTCCGCTCAACGGTGTGCTGGGTATGGCCGAACTGTTGATGCAAACCTCCCTGAACGAACGCCAGCGGCGCTTTCTCACCACCCTCAACCACTCGGGCCAGCATCTGCTGGCCCTGGTCGATCAAATCCTGGACTTTTCCAGGATCGAAGCGGGTCGTTTGAACTTGTCGCCTGAGAATTTCAGCCTGCGTCAGACGGTTGCCGATAGCATCAACCTGCTGGCGACCCGCGCTGCGGAAAAGAAGCTTGAACTGGTTATGTCCGTGGATGAGGATGTTCCCAACCACATGCATGGAGACAGCGGGCGCCTGCGGCAGATTCTCGTCAATCTGGTCGGCAATGCGCTCAAATTCACGGAGCGTGGCCGCATCGAAGTTCTCGTGACTCGCGCCGAAGGGTATGAAGACGAAATCCCCGTGATACGCTTTCAGGTGAACGATACCGGAATCGGTATTCCCAAGGAAAAACAGGCGCTCATCTTCGAGGCGTTTTCCCAGGCCGACGGTTCGCACGCCCGTCGCTATGGCGGCGCGGGTCTCGGTTTGGCGATCAGCCGGGAATTGGTGCGGTTGCTGGGCGGCGCGATGGAATTGCGCAGCGAACCGGGGATGGGTTCCTCCTTCAGTTTCACGGCGCGGTTTCTCCCCGGACGGGGTGCGCCGGCGGCGGAATCCAGGCCCGATCCGGTTGTCCGCGAATACTGGAACGGCCGGGCCTTGCTGGTGGAGGACAGTCCGGTTAACGCCTTGCTTGCCCAAAGTTTTCTGAAAAAATGCGGCTTTGCCGTCGAGACCGCCACAAATGGCGTGTCAGCCGTCCGGCTGGTGCAGGACCATGCATACGATATCGTTTTCATGGACTGTCAGATGCCCGAAATGGATGGATACGAGGCAACCCGGCGCATTCGCGAATGGGAGCTGGAGGAGGGCCGCGCACGGACTCCCATCATTGCGTTAACGGCCAACGCCCTGCCGGGTGATCGGGAATGTTGCTTGGCGGCGGGAATGGACGACTATCTGAGCAAGCCATTATTTTTTAATGATATCAGGCAGATGGCCTTGCGCTGGCTGCCGCTCGCGGAGCGAAATGGGCCTGTTGGCGGTCGGCCAGGATTTTTACCAGCGGATGGCTCTTGAGGAAACTTGTGGGACAGGTATTATCTAACTGTGTTAGTCAATAAAACGAGCGAAACAACCCGCGATTTCGCGTCGGTTTCGGACGCCGCACCTCTCGTCGGACGTTTCAAGCAACGCTATGAGCAAGGAATATTCATCGTCTCCTGACCAAGACCGTGGTCTGGTTGTAGAACCTGCCAAACCCGAACTCAAGCAGCCGCCGCTGTACAAGGTGATTCTGCTCAACGATGACTACACTCCCATGGAGTTTGTGGTGCGGGTTCTGGAAGTTTTTTTCGGCCTTGGCCGGGAGAAGGCCACACAGGTCATGCTGCACGTTCATACCCGAGGTCGCGGCGTGTGCGGGGTCTACACCCACGAGATTGCCGAGACCAAGGTTGCACAAGTCAACGAGTTTTCCCGTCGGCACCAGCACCCGTTGTTATGCACCCTGGAAGAAGCCTAAACCTGCCACCCACAGCGCGATTCGAGGTATCAGTGAGGTATGAGTATGTTGAGCAAGGAACTGGAATTTTCCATCAATCTTGCTTTTCGCGAAGCGCGGGATCGGCGCCATGAGTTCATGACCATCGAGCATCTGCTGCTGGCTCTGCTGGATAATCCAGCGGCGGCGGAAGTGCTGCGGGCCTGTGGCGCCCAACTGGACTCGTTGAAACGCGACTTGCAGATTTTCATCCGCGATAACACCCCCATTCTGAAAGTGGACGATCCGCGTGAAACTCAGCCCACTCTGGGATTTCAGCGGGTGTTGCAGCGAGCGGTGCTGCATGTGCAATCCTCCGGCAACCGCGAAGTCACCGGCGCTAACGTCCTGGTTGCGCTGTTTGGCGAGCAGGAATCGCAGGCGGTGTATCTGCTCAAGCAGCAGGAAATCAACCGGCTGGACGTGGTCAATTTCATTTCGCACGGCATCTCCAAGAATGCGGAGGATCAGCCCGATGCTTCAGCAAATCAGGGTGAGGAGAACGCGGAGAATCAGAACGCCAGGCCGCTGGATAATTTTGCCAGCAACCTGAACGAACTGGCGCGCCTGGGGCGCATCGATCCGCTGATTGGCCGGCGCGAGGAGATCGAACGCACCATTCAGATTCTCTGTCGGCGGCGCAAGAACAACCCCTTGCTGGTGGGCGAGGCAGGCGTCGGCAAGACCGCCATCGCTGAGGGGCTGGCGAAGATGATCGTGGATGGCGAAGTGCCGGATGTGCTGCGCAACGCCACCAT
>DEHY01000138.1:519-5920 GCA_002352185.1 Competibacteraceae bacterium UBA2788 | reverse complement strand
CTTTTTACAGGACTACCCGAAAACTTTAATTATCTTTTAAGACAACGGATTTCTCGCCTAGTAAGAAAAACACTTTCTTTTTTCCAAGAAGATCGAAAATCATATCGGAGCGATCTGGTATTTTATTCATCACTATAATTCTACTCTTTGTAATTGTTGACGCACCACGCCTCAGTTTAAAATCACTCAAATTTCAGGACCACCCCGAGGTTATCCTCAACCAGATCTACTGGGCGCAAGCCGACCTGAAAATCCTGGGGTCCTGGTTAGCCACCGAGTTCCAGCCGGTGATACGGAACGACCTGCTCTGGGCCTTCGGGATGCTGCACGTCCAGCTTGATGTGTTCACCGCTAGCACCGCCCGGCATTAGTCCTGACGCAAACAAAGAACCCGTCCAGGGTGACAATGCCGGGACGGGTTCTTTGTTTCTTGGTGTCCGATCATCGCTGCTCAATTCAGGCGCGAACGATTCGGCGCTGTGGGGAGTTGTTGAAGCAGATACCTAGCGGAACTGGGGCGCACCTTCCAAACGTGACGGCGCCGTCATGTTTGAATCGAACCAAAGCGGCCACTCAAGCCGGACTGAGCGAACGCCAGAAAGTAACGGCCCTTCGCGTCGCACATCGACCTGATTTGAGCAAATCGCGACCCAAATTCGCCCGCAACCTTTGACCAGCATTTGACAGCCGAAAAAGAAAAAGCCTTTCAAAAATGCAAGGCGTTGATTTATCTGGTGCCGGGAAGAGGATTCGAACCTCCGACCTGCTAATTACGAATCAGCTGCTCTACCGACTGAGCTATCCCGGCTGGGGAAATTGGAGATGGGAATATAGCCAACTTGCTCTTGAGACACAAGGTTGGCGTTTTTGGCTCAGAGCCTGATCATCCGATCCACCGTCAAACATCCCGCAGAAACAGGCGGATCGCGGGGAGATGACGGCGGCTGACCTCCAGCCGGTCAGGGATGTCGTGGAAGATCAAAGCGCAGCCGCCATCCGGCGTTTTTTCCAGACCGGCGACTTGCGCCGCCATCGCCAGCGCGTTGCG
This sequence comes from Competibacteraceae bacterium UBA2788, assembly GCA_002352185.1. Lineage (GTDB taxonomy): Bacteria > Pseudomonadota > Gammaproteobacteria > Competibacterales > Competibacteraceae > Contendibacter. The sequence goes on along the minus strand of DEHY01000138.1, from coordinate 4,872 downwards.
ATGCACCCGCACTGCGCGATTTCCGATCTCCTGTTCCAGCGTCTTCAGTGATTCCTCAATCAGCGCTTCGCCATGACGGTGACGGACGGTGACGTATTTCTGATCCGCCTGGAAATAGAACACATCCGCCAACGGGATCAAGGCCAAGCGCTGGCCGATGTGGGCGCGGACATAAGTGCGGCCTGCTTCCGCACGCACCGCCGCCAGGCTGGACAGTTGCGCGCGATTGATGTGGCAGGCGCTCGCCAGCGCTTGCTCCAGCCGTTCTAACCGCACCGGCTTGAGCAGATAAGCGACTGCGTGGGCGTCAAAGGCTTCCAGCGCGTGTTCGCCATAGGCGGTGACGAAGATGATGGCGGGCGGTTGGGGGAGCGATGCGAGCCGGCGGGCCGTTTCCAGCCCGTCCAAGCCGGGCATCTGGATATCCAGCAGCACAATGTCGGGCTGTACGCTGACCGCAAGCCGCAACGCTTCCAGGCCGTTGCCGGCTTCGCCGCACGGCTGGTAATCGGGCAGACGGTTGAGCAGGTCGCGCAACCGGGCGCGAGCAGGGAATTCATCGTCAACGATCAGCACGTTCATGGCTAATCCCGGTACAGGAAATCAATGCTGCGGGAGTCGCCCGATCGACGCCGGTCTGGTCACCGCTGACAACCCGCACCCACCGCGCCGATTTATGGAGCCTCGTTCCCTCACGGTTGCGCCCGGCCCGCCGTCCATCCCGATTAACCCTCCCGGTTGCGCCCATCCGATAGCGGCGGAAACTCGGGATGAGGAGATTCCTGCCGCCGGACGGCGGGGTTATACCGCAGGCAGTTGGGCACGCAGGCGCACTCGAAAGCGATCTTCATCGGTGCGATCCGGCCTTCGGTTCTAAGCTGGAACAGTCGCGGCACCACCCGGTCGCGCAGCGTCTCTGGATCGAGGGTGTTGACATAGATCTTGGTTCCCCCCTCGAACCCGGCCGGCGTCGATATCCGCCACTTGATCAGCACCCGCCATGGCATGGACACGTCCACATCGGGCGGCTTGTGGTACCACTCCTCGTTGCACGGAATTTCGGACCCGGTAGCGGCATGGCAGGCATGAACCAGATCGGACATGCCGCGCAATTCTTCAGCGGAGTGGTTCCAGGGCTGGCTGCGTTCGCTCTTGGAAAAAACTTCCAGCGTGGGAAAGAGATGGCCAAAGCCGGCATAGGCGATGGCGTGATCATTTTCGGCCACCACCAGATTGCGGTAGGCGGCGAAATTGATGGCGGCCTCGTTGTAAAGATTGGGGTTGGCCCGAACCCGCTCCAGCTCCATCTCGTTCTGGACCCCGCGCTCGTCGATGGCCACCAGTTGCTTGTGGAGGTGATCGAAGGAGGCCCCAGCCGGCTTCAGCCAGTTTTGAAACACCGCCACATAACGGACATAGCGGTTATTGACATAAATGTCGCGCATGGCGTCGATGGTGAAGTGCAGATACCGGTAATGCTCTTCGGGCGTCAGAGTCCCTGAGGAGGCCAGTTGATTATCGTGAGTGGCGCCCTCGATGAAATGGCGACGGGCAACGATCAACTCGTGGCCGCCACCGAAGAAGGCGTTGGCGAACCGCAACCGCTCGTCCAAGGACATCCGATCCCAGGCGGATTCGTCGAACCCGGCGGCTTTCAGTCGCTGTTCGGACATTCTGAGGACATGCTGGCGACCGGCGACCGAGGCCAGATAGTTCTGTTTGTGCAGCTCGATGGCGTCCGGGAGCCGATAACCGAAATTTTTCTGCCAGTAGTCGAAGGAGACAATCTCGAACAGGTTGGGAATGCGGCGGAATTCGGCTACGGTGTCAGACAATTCGTCGACATGGAGATGGCGCAGGATGACGTACTTGTTTTCGGCCTTGACCAGCCGCGCCTTCTCCGGCGGCGTCTCCAGATAGCGCCGGGCGCAAAACGAGCAGTGGGCGTCCGCCTGGGACCGGTCGAGAGGGGCGGGCGGGCTTAAGTTTACCCCAAGCGGCCGATTGCCCCGTCCGGGAACGGTCCACACTTCCGTTCCAGTGAACGGGTTAACCTGCTTGATGGTCCCGTCAGCCATACGTATCAAATAGTTGGATTCGGGAATGGTCTGCGGCAACATATCGCTGTTCACCTCGTTGTGGAAAGCGCCTCTGTACCCGGCAGCGGGAGACTGGAGAGTTAGGATGCCCACTGTAGCCCGGCAGCCACGTTCTGGAGCTAGGCGCCAGCCGAACGCCAGCGCCTTGCGGCGACAGGCAAAGATGGCAACCCCCGCATTGCCATCACCGATACAGCGGGTCTTTTCCCTCATTATAGATGCTTTCCAGCGACTCTCCGCCCTTGCGCGCCGCTGCGATTGCTGCATGACCAAGTAGAATATATAGCAATCCTAAGCCGGTTGTGGATGTGGCACGGGCATCCTGCCCGTGATGAGTTGACGGGCAGGATGCCCGTGCTACGGCAAATTCCATAACTCAGCCAGGAGCGCTATAGCGTCGCTTATCGGGGAGTCTGGGATCGAGGAACGCCATGCACTACGAGAATAGAAGTTGGACTCTGCTGCTGTCGGCCCTGCTCGCCGCGCCGACGCTGGCGGCGAACAAATGCGTTGACGCGAGCGGACGGGTTTTCTATCAGGCCGCGCCCTGTCCGGCGAATGCGCATGGCGGCGATATGACCTTGAACATCAATCGGACCTTCTCTGGGCGGGCTAAAAATCCCGCCACGGAAGCCGCCGCCGTCACTGCCACGATGGGCAAGGCGGATCCACCGATTGACAGCGAACCGGACCATAACGCGCCGATTGAGAAAGAGGCCGAACCCTAGTCGGTAGATCATAACTTATTTATTTACATATCTATTTTTTAATTCCGATGGCGCCGGTTGATCCACCGTTACCGCGAATCGGGTAAAATCAAGCGCCATTTCAACCGCGATTACCCCGACCCGCAATGACCACCTTCCTTGACGAACTCCAGCGCCGGCGCACTTTCGCCATCATTTCCCATCCTGACGCTGGCAAAACCACGCTGACCGAAAAGTTGTTGCTGTTCGGCGGCGCCATTCAGTTGGCCGGTACGGTCAAGGGTCGTAAAGCCACCCGCCACGCCACCAGCGACTGGATGGAGCTGGAACAGCAGCGCGGCATCTCCGTCACGTCCTCGGTGATGCAGTTTCCCTATCGCGACCGCATCATCAATCTGCTCGACACGCCCGGCCACGAGGATTTTTCCGAGGACACCTACCGTACCCTGACCGCCGTGGATTCGGCGCTGATGGTGATTGACTGCGCCAAAGGCGTCGAAGAGCGCACCATCAAGCTGATGGAAGTGTGCCGCTTGCGCGACACCCCGATCTTCACCTTCGTCAACAAGCTGGATCGGGATGGCCGCGAGCCGATAGACCTGCTGGACGAGGTCGAGGAGGTGCTGAAAATCCGCTGCGCGCCGGTCACTTGGCCGATTGGCATGGGCCGGGAGCTGCGGGGCGTCTACCACCTCGACCAGGATTTCATCCACTTTTACGACCCATCCCGCGATGGCCGGATCAACACCGGTCATATCCTGCACGGACTGCACAGCCCGGAAGTCGAGCAGGCATTAGGCGCAGACCGGGCGCACGCCTTGCGCGATGAGATTGAACTGGTGCGCGGCGCCAGCCACGCTTTCGATGCGGACGAGTATCGGGCCGGGCGGCTGGCTCCGGTGTTTTTCGGCTCGGCGCTGACCAACTTTGGGGTGCAGGAAATGCTGGACGGCTTCGTCGAACACGCCCCGCCGCCGCGTTCCCACGCCGCCGCCAGCCGCGAGATCGTCGCCGAAGAAGAGGCGTTTACCGGCTTCGTGTTCAAGATTCAGGCGAACATGGACCCGCAGCACCGCGACCGCATCGCCTTTCTGCGCGTCTGTTCCGGCAGCTATCAGCCCGGNNGAGCGCGAACACGCCGAGGTCGCGTATCCGGGCGACATCCTCGGTTTGCACAATCACGGCACCATCCGCATCGGCGACACCTTTACCCAGGGTGAAGATCTGCAATTTATCGGCATTCCCGATTTCGCCCCGGAACTGTTTCGCCGCGCCCGCCTGCGCGATCCGCTGAAGATGAAGGCGTTGCAAAAGGGTCTGGAACAACTCTGCGAGGAAGGCGCGACCCAACTGTTTCGACCGCTGAACAGCAACGACCTGATTCTGGGCGCAGTCGGGATCCTGCAATTCGACGTGGCCGCATTTCGTCTGCGCGGCGAATATGGGGTCGAGTGCAGCTTCGAGAATATCAATGTCACCACCGCCCGCTGGGTGCGTTGCGCCGACGCCAGGCGTTTCGAGGAGTTTAAAACCAGGCTGCACGATAA
>DEHY01000138.1:0-409 GCA_002352185.1 Competibacteraceae bacterium UBA2788 | reverse complement strand
CCCCTCATCGCTGTACGTTTCTTGCCTTTGGGAATTTTTATAAAAACCAGGAAGTAGCTGTGATTTTTTCTGGCATGAACCTGTTTCTTTAGTCGGGCGATAATGGCTTTATTCGGTCTCACCACTACAAACAAGTCTTTTGTATAGAAGCCAAGCTGCTCATAGTGGTTAATAATTTCTACGTGGGTAAGCCATTGTCGGTTGGCTGAAACTTCGTCCTGGCATTTGACTATAAACACCCCGTTGTCTTTCAATACCCGAAACCCCTCGGCTCCTGCCTTGTAGTAGAGATCAGAGACGGCTCCATGCCATTTCGGTCCTTCGTGGTTTACTTCATCACCGTTTGAGTAGTATTCACGGAAAGCGGAGTGCGAACCTCCACCTGCTTTATGGTCTTTGTTGTTTCTTA
>DEHY01000229.1:5787-5911 GCA_002352185.1 Competibacteraceae bacterium UBA2788 | reverse complement strand
ATTGGCCCTCCCATTTGAAGGCGGACGTGGTGTATTCGGCCGACTGGAATCCGTCTTTTCTCTTGAAGTTGGGGTATTTGGCCCGGCCCTGGAAGAAGTTACGGTACGCCGTCTGCAAATGGCG
>DEHY01000229.1:0-5669 GCA_002352185.1 Competibacteraceae bacterium UBA2788 | reverse complement strand
AAAGAAGCCGCCCTGGCGGGCGGTCCGCTCTTCCTCCCCGGCCTCAAGGCCGGGGTTTCTCGCGGAAAATCCTGATGAAGTCTGCTATTGCCCAATTTCGTGCGAATCCTTACAGTCCACACTATAAATTATTAACACCAAGGGGCTTAACGTGAATTACGCCGTTACCGTTACCGTATCGTTCGACCTCGGCAGGGAATACGAGATCATGTTGCACGATGGCGATATGCAGGACATGGACAAGGATCAAGCGCGCGCCTGGCTGTTCAGAGAATTCGAGGAACTGGAGTGTTCACCTTCCAATCCAGTGGGCAAGATCCTGCTTCTCGACATGATCCTGAACGTCGCCATGCACGGAGGTGAGGAGCGTTTCGAGGAAAGCGGCCAATGGGCCAGAAATTTTGCGATAGCGGTTGCAGTAGCTCTGCAGCGCCCGGTGGTCAGAGTGGATGTCGCAAATTTCGTCGTCGGCTGAATTCGCCCGGCCTGGGGGCTACCCTCAGGCCGGATTGATCAACCAAAGGTCTGGAAAACCCAGCTTCAGCGGCGCGCCGGCAGCATTGCTGAAGCTAGGTTGTGTTTTGCGACACCAGCGCGGGTACGAACCGGCATGGCGTGCAGGGCTGTCCATCGGAATCAGGCGAAAGGCTGCCTCACGAATACGCACGGCGATCCTCGATCACTTTCCCGTCGTTCGGCAAATTTCCTGGAGTGCAGAAAGCGGCTTCGCCGCGCAGTTTGGTCACGTCGCGGATGCTGGCCGCCACCGCCCGGCCCAAGGCATCATCGCCCGCTTCGGTTTCGCAGTGCAACACCATCCGATCCTGTCCACCCGGATTGTCCACCGCCAGACGCGCCCGCCGAATCTCGGGATGACGCCGGACGATTTCCGCCACCTGCTCTGGATGCACGAACAGGCCCTTGATCTTGGTGGTCTGGTCGGCCCGGCCCAGCCAGCCCTTGATGCGAATGTTGGTGCGGCCGCAGGGCGAGCGCCCGGTCATGACCGCTGAAAGATCGCCAGTGGCGAAACGAATCAGCGGGTAATCCAGGTTNNCCGATCTCCGCCGTGGCGTAACACTGTCGGACCGAGATGCCGCGCTCCCGCAAGGTCTGGCGCACCGCCGGATGGATCGCCTCACCGGACACAGCAGCTTTGCGCAGGGACGAAATATCGGCGCCCAATTCGTCGGCCTTGTCGAGGATGATCTTGAGGAAGGACGGGGTGCCGGCGTAGCCGTCCGGGCGCAGATCGACCATGGCCTGGATCTGCTGCTCGGTCTGTCCGGTCCCGCCGGGGAATACCGCACAACCCAGCTTGTAGGCGCCTTCCTCGAAAATGTAGGCGCCGGGGGTGAAGTGATAAGAGAAGCAGTTATGTACCAAATCCCCGCTGCGGAACCCGGCGGCATACAGCACGCGGGCCATGCGCCAAGGGTCGCTATCCTCCCCTTGCATCTCATAGATCGGCCCCGGCGAAGCGAAAACCCGCCTGGCGTTGTGACGGGGCAGCGCGTTCAGTCCGCCAAACGGCGGATGTTTCTTTTGCAGTTCGAGGAGGTCGCGCTTCCGGGTCAGGGGCAGGGCGGCGAGAGCCTTCCGGTCGAAAATGGCTGCAGGATCAATGTCGGCGAACAACTGGCCGTAGTAGGGCGAATGCTCCCTGGCATGGCGCAACTGGCGCGCCAGCTTGCCCATCAGGTCGCGCTCGCGTTGCCCGGGATCGCGGGTTTCAAGAGAATCGTAATGGCTCATCATGACGCTATGCTTTGGTGGCGGAACAGTGTTAGGAAAGCCAGCGCTTGCGGCGACGGTAATGCTTGATGTCCTTGAAGGACTTGCGCCCGGTGGAAGAGATGCCCAGGTAGAACTCCTTGACGTCCTCGTTGGTGCGCAGACCCTCAGCGTCGCCTTCCATCACCACCCGGCCGTTTTCCAGGATGTAGCCGAAATCGGCGTAGCGCAGCGCCATCATGGTGTTCTGTTCGGCCAGGAGAAAACTGACGTTTTCCTGGCTGTTCAGGCCCTTCACGATCTGGAAGATTTCCTCGACGATCTGCGGCGCCAGACCCATCGATGGCTCATCAAGCAGGATCATTTCCGGTTTGGCCATCAGGGCTCGGCCAATGACGCACATCTGCTGCTCCCCGCCGGAGGTATAGCCGGCCTGGGAACCGCGCCGGGTCTTGAGCCGGGGAAAGTAGTGGTAAACCTTTTCCAGGCTTTCCTTCAACGCGCTCCGGGAAATCGAGCGGGTGTAGGCGCCGGTCAGCAGGTTTTCCTCGATGGTCAGATGGCCGAAACAGTGCCGCCCTTCCATGACCTGGATGACGCCGCGCTTGACCAGCTCGTTAGGCGAAAGCTGGTCGACCCGGCTCCCCTTGAATTCAACCGACCCTTTGGTGACATCACCGCGCTCGGCATGCAACAGGTTGGAAATGGCCTTCAAGGTCGTCGTTTTTCCCGCCCCGTTGGCTCCCAGCAGGGCGACGATTTTGCCCTTGGGAACGTCGAGGGATACCCCTTTCAACACCAGAATCACATGGTCGTAAATGACTTCGATGTTATTAATGGTCAAATAATGTTCAGCCGCCGACGCGGCTACGGTATGGGCAGCCATATTGCGGTCATCCGGTTGCGGCGGGGCGCCCGGGGCGCCCCAGCCTGATTATCCTTCTTTCGTGCAGTCGCGCGGCGTAATGCCCTTTTCCTTGGCGTACTGCTGGGCGGAAGCCTTGAACAGCGGGTGAATCAACCCCTTGTTACCTTCGATCCAGCCGGAGACCGGCACCCACCTGGTGCCGTCCCACTGCTGGATCTTGACCTTGCCCGATCCTTCGTGGTTGTCGCAGGAGGTCTTGATTTCCGGCAGCAGGTCAGTGGCGCCGATCTGCTTCAGGCGGGCATTGGAGATGTCCAGGTTTTCCATGGCCCAGCGCACCTGCTCACCGGTCATGGCCTTACCCTTGCCGTATTTTTCCTGGGCCTTGCGGATCGCTTCAACCGACAGCACGGCGGCGGAAACACCCCGGTTGTACAAAATGGTGCCGATCTTGGAGGGATCTTGCAGGTTGCCCTTGCCGGGGCCGTAGACCACTTTTTCGATGTCGGCGATCAGCGGCACGGTCTTGCCGGCCACGTTCCAGGTCGCCGACATGTAGCCCTTGGCGGCGTCGCCGGCCGGCACGGTGTCTTCCTCGGAACCGGCCCACCAGGAACCGATGATCCGGTCCCGCGAGAAGCCCACCTTCTGCGCCGCCTTGAGGGCGGTCTGATTCATCACGCCCCAGCCCCAGAACACCACGTAATCCGGTTTTTCCTGGCGGATTTGCAACCACTGGGCGCCTTGCTCATTGCCCGGGTGCGCCACCGGCACCAGCGTCAGCGCAAATTTGTTCAGCTTGGCTTCCTCTTGCAAGGCGACGATGGGTTCCTTGCCGTAGGCGGAGTCGTGGTAGAGAAACACGATCTTCTTGCCCTCCAGGTTGCCCTTCTCCTTTTCCTTGATGAACCGGATGATGGCGGACGCCTGCATCTGGTAGGTCGTGACCAGCGGGAAGGCGTAGGGGAACACCGAGCCGTCCACCGCGTCGGTGCGGCCATAGCCCACCATGGCCATGGGGATCTTGTCGGCCGCTATCTTGTCAATCAGGGCGTAGGAAATGCCGGTGGACATCGGGTGGATCGGGCCGCTGGATACCTTGGCCTTGTCCTTCATCCGCTCGTAGCACTCGATGCCCTTGGCGTTGTTGTATTCGGTTTCGCACTCTTCCCAGACGAGCTTGACGCCGTTGACGCCGCCTTCCTTAAGGTTAACGTAGTTGAGGTAATCGACGAAACCGCCGAAGAACGCCTGACCGTTCGCGCCGTAGGGACCGACGCGGTAGGAGGTGATCGGGAAGAATTGTTCTTCCGCCGCCACCGCGACTTGCGCGAACAGGGCGAGGGAAACAGCGGCGGCCAACGCGGGCTTGCGATACGCGAACATGATGGTTTTTCTCCTTTGGTGGTTATGGGTAAAAAAGCCGTTCCTAGTGGGGGAACGGCCACAGGCGCAGCTTCTCCTTGCCGATTTGCCACAAGCGGGCCAGCCCGTGTGGCTCGACGATCAGGAAGAACATGATCAACGCCCCGAACACCAAAATCTGGATGTGCGAGACCGTGGCGCTGGAAAAGGGCAGACCGAGCAAGCCGGCCGCCCAGGGCAGGGCGATATCGAGAAAAATCGGCAGCAACAGGATGAAGGCCGCCCCGAGAAAGCTGCCCAGGATCGACCCCACCCCGCCGATGATGATCATGAACAGGACGCGGAACGACATGTCCAGCGAAAAGCCGTCCGGCTCGACCGACCCCAGGTAGCAGAACGCATACAGCGCGCCCGCCACGCCGCAGTAGAACGAGCTGACGGCGAACGCCAGCAGCTTGGTCGGCATTAGGCGGATGCCGATGACCTCGGCGGCCACGTCCATGTCGCGCACCGCCATCCAGGTGCGGCCGGTGGACGAGCGCACCATGTTCTTGGCCGCCAGCGCCATGACGGCCACGAGGGTCAGCACCAGCAGGTATTTTTCCCGGGGGGACGCGAATTCGTGCCCGAAGATGACCACCTTCTGGGCGGAAATCACCCCGGATGAGGAATAGTTGGAGAACCAGGGGAATTTGGTCAGGCACCAGACGATGAAGAACTGGGCCGCCAGCGTCGCCACCGCCAGGTAAAACCCCTTGATCCATAAGCTCGGCAAGCCGAACAGGATGCCCACTCCAGCCGCCGTCAGCCCGGCGCAAACGAAGGAAATCAGAATCGGAATGCCCTCGATCCGCAGTTGGAAGTTGTAGGCGGCGTAGGCGCCCACCGCCATGAAGGCGGCTGAACCCAGGGACAACTGGCCGGCATAGCCGGTGAGGATGTTCAAACCCAAGGCGGCCAGGGCGAAAATCAGGAAGGGGATGAGAATGGCCGAGAACCAGTATTCGCCGGCGACCCCCGGAATTACCAGAAAAGCCACAACCAGCAGAATGAGGACGCTGATACGGTCCTGGCGGATGGGGAAAAGCTGCTGATCGGCGGCGTAACTGGTCTTGAATTGGCCGGCTTCGCGATAAATCATGGGTTTTTCTCCTTATACCCGGTCGATGTGCTTTTCACCGAAGAGACCTTCGGGGCGAACCAGGAGGAAGCACAGGGCCAGAATGTAGGGAAACCAGCCTTCGATGCCGCCAAAATTGCCGCCGAACAGGGACTGCATGACCGGCGGCAGGTAAATCTCCGCCAGTTTTTCCGAAGCGCCGATGAGCAGGCCGCCGACGATGGCGCCCGGCACCGAGGTGAAACCGCCGATGATCAGCACCGGCAACGCCTTGAGCGCGGTGAAGGTCAGCGCGAACTGCACGCCGTTGCGGGCGCCCCACATCATGCCGGCGACCAGGGCGACGAAGCCGGCGATGCTCCAGACGATGGCCCAGATGTGTTGCAACGGGATGCCGATGGACAGCGCCGCCTGGTGGTCATCGGCCACCGCCCGCAACGCCCGGCCAATCCGGGTGTACTGGAAGAAGAGAGCGAGCGTCGTGACCAGCAGGGCCGCGACGCCGGCCGCCACCAGATCGAACTTGGAAATCACCATTCCCCACGCATCAAGAATGGCCGCAATCGGTTCGTCCACGATGCC
>DEHY01000161.1 GCA_002352185.1 Competibacteraceae bacterium UBA2788 | reverse complement strand
GAATAAATGGCCGGGCGAAACCAGCCGTGAATGGGGCCGTCCGATTGCGATGAGCGCAGCGGTGAAACAGCGGGTGGATGAACTTTGGGGCCAATTAGAGCTATAAATTGAATGCCAGCGACATCTCCAAAAATGGGAGGAATACATCAAGACGCAAGACCAAAGATGGGAGGGGTTGTTCCAGGACTATAGCCGTCGCTGGGACGAGCAGACTCGCAAGGAGGAGGAGCGGAACCGCAAATGGGAAGAGCGCTTCGACCGCATGCACGAGGAGATCATGGCGCTGGCCACCAGGCATGAGCGCAGCATCGGCGCGCTGGGCGCACGCTGGGGCCTGCAAACCGAGGCTGCCTTTCGCAAGGCGCTGGCCGGCATCCTGGAAAAAAGCTTTGGCGTCGAAGTGGTGAACATCAACGATTACGATGACGAAGGGATCGTGTTTGGCCGACCCGAACAGGTGGAGCTGGACATCATCATCCGCAACGGTCAATTGATCGCCTGCGAAATCAAATCCTTGATGGACAAGGCGGGAATCCATGCCTTTGCCCGCAAGGTCGATTTCTACGAGAAGAAGCACCAGCGCCAAGCACAACGTCGGATCGTGATCACGCCCATGCTGGACCCGCGCGCCGCGCCCGTCGCGCAACGCCTCGGCATCGAAGTCTACTGCGATGCCGACGAGGTTAGAGCGGAATAGGCTATCTGGATTTCGCTTCGCCGGTTAAGCCACGGGAAATCAGGACATACAGAACTTTGAGTTCAATTATTATTTCGGAAATCGAATAATCATGCCCTATCACGTCACGCTCCAGCCGAGCGGTCATCACTTCCAGGTCGCCGAAAACGAGGCTGTGCTGGACGCCGCCCTGCGCGAGAAGGGCGGCGTATTGCCCCACGGTTGCCGCAATGGCGCCTGTGGTTCCTGCATGGGCATCATTTTGTCCGGTGAAGTCGTTTATCCCCACGGCAGGCCGCCCGGCATCAGCGAGCGCGAACAGGCCGAGGGCAAGGCGCTGTTGTGTCAGGCCCAGCCGCGCTCGGATTTGGTGATCCAGGCCCGCGAGGTCAAGGCCGGTCAGGATCTTCCTATTAAAATCCTGCCGTGCCGGGTGGAGCGGCGGGAGTTGCTGGCGCCCGATGTGATGCGGTTGTATTTGAAGCTCCCGAACATTGAGCGCCTGCAATTTCTGGCCGGGCAGTATGTGGACATTCTGCTGGCCGATGGTCGGCGGCGCAGCTTCTCGCTGGCCAATCCGCCCCACGCCGACGAATGGCTGGAATTGCATATCCGGCAGGTGCCCGGTGGTTTCTTCACCGACTATGTGTTCAACCGGATGAAGGACAAGGCGCTGCTGCGGTTTCAGGGGCCGCTGGGAACTTTCTTTCTGCGCGAGGATTCGCCGCGCCCGGTCATTCTCATCGGCGGCGGCACCGGCTTTGCGCCATTGAAAGGCATGGTGGAACACGCCTTCCATATTGGGTTGAACCGCCCGCTGCATCTGTACTGGGGCGCACGGGCGAAGGCGGATTTATATCTGGACGAGCTGCCGCGCCGCTGGGCGGAAGAACATGCGCAGTTCCGCTACACGCCGGTGCTGTCGGAGCCGCGCCCGGAGGACGGCTGGGCAGGCCGTACCGGCTGGGTGCATGCAGCGGTTGCCGCCGATTACCCGGATCTGAGCGATTACGAGGTCTACATGAGCGGCCCGCCGCCGATGATCGATGCCGCTAAAGCGGCCTTCGCCGCCCGGGGTTTGCCGGCTGAACAACTGTTTTACGATTCTTTCGAGTTCGCGCCGCGCTGACGCTGGAGAGTGCATCAAAATGCCTCTCACCCGCTGGCGGATGAGAGGCTGGAGAGAAGGCCGGGTTTTCAGCCGTGCGGACAATAACGATTCAGGTCGCCGCCGCAGTCGTCAGCGCTTGATCCGGCGCCTGTAATTGCTGCGCCGTTTCGGCGGCGGGCAGCATCGCGCCTTGTTGCTCCTGGGGCTTGCCCACCAGCAGCCGCAGTCCGGCGTGGAAGCATTGGCCGGCGCGAGTCAGTTCGTGCAGGGATGCCAGCAACTCGCCCAGTTCCTGATAGGCGTCCGGGGTCGGCATGATCTGGATGCTGCGTTCCAGATAATCGCGGGCCTTGGCATGTTGCTGGCAGCGTTGGGCCAGCCGACCCAGCGTCAGCAGCAGATGCGGATCGTCGCCGTGCTGCGCCAGCCATTTCTCGGCGGCGGCCAGTTGCGCCGTCGCGTTGCCGCGTCCCAGCATCCCGTAACCGACCACCAGTTTCTCGCTCCAGCGTCGGTTGAGCGCTTCACGCAACAGGATCTCGGCATCAGCAGCGGCGGCGCAGTCGCACAGGGCGGTGGCGTATTCAACCAGAAACGCCTCATCTTCCTCGCGCAAAACCGCCGGCGCCTGCTTCCACAGGGATCGCAATGCGTCCAGCGAATTGCTGGCGGCGGCGCTTTGCAACAGGGCGTGGTAAACCGCGCTCTGGACTTCCGCGAACAGTTCAGGGCCGAGCGCCTTCTGCTTGTGCAATTCGGGCAGCAGTTTCCGCAACGGCTCCCAGACGCCGAGTTGCTGGTACGCCTTGGCCAGGTATTGCAATACGCCGGGATGGCGCGGATTAAGCACATACAGCGATTCCAGGATGGGGCGCGCCTGCTCAGCCTGCCGGTCGTCCAGCAGGAATTCCGCACGGGTCAGTTGCACCGTCAGCGGGTCAGCGTCCGGCGAGTCCTCGGCTTTACGCAAATGCAGGTCGCGCCGCCACTTCACATCATTGAGGTGGTGAACGGCTCGCGCTGCGTTCAGATAGTGCAGGGCCGGGGTTTCGCTGTGTTCCGCGCCCTTGAGCAGGGTTTTCTCCGCAGTGATCCACTGTCCAGCCGCCATCTGCCGACTGCCCAGCGCAAACAGGCGGCGCGCCTTGTTGTGCAGCCGCCGCCGATTGGCCGCCAGGGTCTGGCCCGGTGTTTGCCACAGCCGGATGCCCAGCCGGAGCAGGGCATAAAACGCCAGAAACGCCACGATCAGCACCATGACGAAAAAGGCGAGGCTGGTTTCGATGGTCAATTCGCCAAAACTGATCATGGCGTAGCCCGGATCCTGCCGGAGCGACAACGCCACCCAGACCGAAACGAACAGGGTGATGATGATGCCGATGAGCAGCTTCATGGGCGCGCTTCCCCGTCGGTGGTCGGCTGGGCGTTCGTGGCCGGAGTTTTGATCAGCACCGGACGGATCGGTTGCCGACGATCCAGCGCTTCGCGGAAAGCCTGATTGAGACCGGCCAGGTCCGGGATATAGGGATTGAACTGCACGGTTTGCAGCGCTTTCAGTTCACTCAGGAAAGTGGCGACCTGGGCGTCCTCGGCATCGAAATAGGTCGTTACCCATTGGCGAACCAGCTCATTGGAGTCCTGATACGTTTGGGCGTCGCCGCGCAGCAGCGCCATCCGCATACTTTCCAGCTCCAGTTGCAGATTCTGGCGCAGGAAAAAGTCCTCTTCCATTGCGATCAGCGGCGGCGCTTCGCTGCGCACCCGGCGGATTATCACAATGCCCTTGAACTGGTCCCAGACCGCCTGGCTGGTGCGATCCCACCAGGAACGGTCGGCATCGGCGCTGACCGTGGCGGTGGCCGCCGGTTTAACCGCTTGTTTGATGTCCGGGGTTCCGGATTTAATCTGCAAGGGCAGGCTGGCAACCTCCTTCTCCATCTGCACAATTTTGTGGGCCAGAGCGGTAATGTCGGGCAATTGGACGCCGCGCAAGCTGGCGATAGCCTCGCCGATCATGGTTTGCACCGAAGTCATGGCGCTTTCGCCGACGGCTTTCAACCGTTGCTGGGCCGCATCCAGCGCGATCCGGGCGGTCGCCAGGTTGCGTTCCAGTTTCAGCTTGGCGTCGGCCAGCCGCAACAGATAATCAACTTCCGCCAGCGGAAAGGCGTTGATGTCGCCGCCTTTGGCAGCCACGGCCTTGACCGTTTCCAGATTCTCCGCCAGCCCGCTGTGGCTCAACCGCAGGTTCTGAAGGTACTCATTCAGTTTCGCCAGACGGTTCTGCTGTTCCTGCAACTGCTGGTCGAGTTCCGCTTTCTGCTGCTGGACGCTGGTCTTGTGCGTATCGTGGCTTTCCCGCAGCAGCTTCATCTCGCCCTTGATGATCTCGTTCTCGCCCTTGTACAGCTCCATGGTGTTCTTCAGCGGTTGCAGATCGCCCGTCAGCCCCAGAATCTGGCCCTTGAGGTTCTGGTTTTCGGTGCGCGCCTGATCAAGCGCGGTTTTTAGCGCTTGCAGTTCCTTAACCTGGGCCTGCAATCCCTGTAAATCCGTACTGGGCTGAGCGATGGCCTGTTTGATCGCCTGATTCAGTCGGCTGAGCTGGGTGGCTTGCTCCTGTTGCCAGAGATACCACAGATAACCGCTGCCGCCGCTGGCGCCCAGTGCCACGAGGAGCGCGAAGCCGGCCAGTCCGCGACCGCTCCTGGGCGCGGCGGGAATCCTGCCGACATCGCCTCCCTCCTTTGCCAAAGGGGGGCTGGGAGAATTTTGGGGTGCAGCGCTGACAACCGGCGCGGCCTTGTCGCTATCGTCGTTATCGGACTTCTGGTTAGTCATATCGTGTACCGAACGGATGAAGAGGAAGGAGTGGTCAGGTGGAGCAGTGCGGTGAGGATGGCGTCATCGCTGGCTTCCTGGGTGATCAGAATACGGCGGCAGCCCTGTGCTGCGGCAATATGCTGGATACGGGCGCTGACCACAATCAGAGGAGTTTCACGCAGATAATCTTGCCCGGCTGCGCCTAGCATATCAAACAGATTCAGCAGGGTTTCGCCGCTGGCGACGGTCACTGCGCCGATTTCGCCGCGCCGCCAGCGTTCCAGCAAGGCCGTGATGTCCGCTGTCGGCCGTTCGCGGCGATACACTTCGGCATGATCCACATGCGCGCCGCGTGCGGACAGGGTTTCGGCCAGCAATCCCCGTCCGCCTTCGCCACGCACGATCACGACAGACTGGCCGGCTACGTGCTGAAATCGCAGCAACGCCAGCAGCGTTTCGCTGGTAAAGCTCTGAACCGGTTGCAACCTGGGGGTGACACCATGGCGGGTCAGCGCCTGGGCGGTGGCTTTGCCAATCGCGGCGATCTCCAGCCGGGGCGGGATGTCGCCACGTTGCTGAATCAACGGCATGGCCCAGTCTACGGCGTTGGCACTGGTGAAAATCGCCAGATCGTAGCGATCCAGTTGGTCGAGAATCGCCCGCGCCGGGGTCCAGTCCTGTGGTTCGCGAATGACCAGCGCCGGACAGCGGATCGCATGGCCGCCATGCTGCGCGATCAACTGGCAGAGCGGGTTGGCCTGATGTTCGGGCCGGGTTACCAGAACCGTCAGGCCGTTCAGGGAAGGCGGCATGATGCGGGCCACTCAGGATGCCGCGAAAACTCGCTGCAAAATGACATCAGCGCCGCGTCCAAGCAGTTCCTCGGCCAGGGTTGCGCCCAGTTCTATCGCAGCCGCAGCCGGGCCGCGAATCTCGCCCGCAATAATCCGGCTGCCGTCCGGTTCGCCCACCAGACCGCGCAGCCAGAGTTGATCGCCGTCCAGCAGCGCATGACCGGCTATCGGCACCTGACAGCCGCCCTGCAACCGGGCGTTGAAGGCCCGTTCCGCCGTGACCCGAATCTGCGTCGCCGCATCGTCGAGCGCCGCGATGATCGCCTGGGTCCGCACATCCTCCAGCCGACATTCAATCCCAATTGCGCCCTGACCAATGGCGGGCAGGCTGAATTCCGGTTCCAGCGCCACGGTAATCCGTTCGGCCAGCCCCAGCCGCTTGAGACCGGCGGCGGCCAGCAGAATGGCGTCGAATTCCCCTGAATCGAGTTTTTCCAGCCGACTGCCGACATTGCCGCGCAAACTGCGAATCCGCCAATGCGGATAACGGGCGGCCAATTGACATTGGCGGCGCAGACTGGAGGTGCCAATTCGGGCGGCGATGGGCAAGGCGTCGGGGTGGGAATAGCGGCGGGAGATAAAGGCGTCGCGGGGATCTTCGCGGGCCAATATCACCGGCAGACTCAATCCGGCGGGAAAATCCACCGGCACATCCTTCATGGAATGCACCGCGAGATCGGCGCGATGCTCCAACAGGCTCTGCTCCAGCTCCTTGACGAACAGACCTTTGCCGCCGACTTTAGCCAGCGGGCTGTCGAGGATTTTATCGCCGCGCGTGACCATGCCGATTAATTCAATCCGCAAGCCGGGATGCGCCTGGCGCAGACGTTCAGCGACGTGTTCAGCCTGCCAGAGGGCGAGGGGGCTTTTACGGGTGGCGATGCGCAGGGTGTCGGGGTACATGGTTTTGATGGGTTAGGATGTTTTTTGGTAGTTCTGTATTGAAGAAATGCAAAACCTGTCAAGATGCAACCTCAATTCTTCTCCTCCCGCAACCCCCGCACCTCCGCCTCGCTCAATCCGATTTTTTTCACCAGCAACCGATTATCGGAGATTACGTCCAGCAAGCTTCGGGCAATACGCAAGCGTTCCTGCCGCTGGCCTTCCTGTCGGCCTTCCTTGTGGCCCTCCTCCAAGCCCTCGGCGAACACCTCCTGATAAAAACGGGTCTGTTTTAATGCCACATTGAAGATATCCAGCATTTTCCGAATCTCCTCCCGCGACAAGCGCGGCAACTTGTACACCAAAAGCGTCTCCACCCAATTTACCAATGCTATTCCAGTTAGATCGCCAGCCACCGCTGGTTCCGCCAACAGCGTCTGAGCCTCGGCCACCACCGCCGCTGGCTGGGCCAGAATCAGGCCCAGCACCCGAACTCCCCGCGTCGGCGACGGCTCACGGAGCGCCTCTTCCAGATACATCACTGCGTTCAGCCAGCGCCAGCTCCCGCAATGCCGCATCCTGCAAGGTCGGCTGCAACGGTTGCGCCTTCAGATCGGACGCGAGCGTCGCCAACCGCGCCCGAAACTCGGCCAGCGCGCCGCCCGCATCCAGCCACACCCGCAACTGCCGCCCCACCGGAAACGCCAGCTTCACCATCGGCCAGGTCAGCAGCGTATCGCGTATCCGCCGTGCCGCCGCGCCGGATACGCCAACCAGCACCGCATCGCCGCTTGTGGTCAATGCCAGCGGCGTGCCCTGCCGATTCAGCCGACCGGCATGAAGCAATCCCACCCGGTCGCAGCGTTCCGCCTCATCCATGTTCGCCGTGGCGTACAGAATCGCCACACCCTCGGCCCGCACCCCGTTCAACAAGCGCCAGAACGCCCGCCGCGACACCGGATCCACGCCGGTGGTCGGCTCATCCAGCACCATCACCCGTGGCTGGCTGATCAAAGCGCAGGCCAGCGCCAGCTTTTGCATCATCCCGCCGGACAGATTGGCGGCGCGGCGATCCTCAAAGCCCGCCAGTCCGGTGCGTTCGAGCAGTTCAGCAATGCGCTGGCGAGCCACGGCGCGCTTTAGACCATGCAGATCGGCGAAGAAATCGAGATTTTCCTGCACCGACAAATCCCGATACAGACCGAATCCTTGCGGCATATAGGCCATCTCGCTGCGCAAGGCCGGATCGATGGCGTCCCGCTCCAGAACGCGGATTCGCCCAGCCGGCGGCGGCAATTGCCCAACCGCCAGTTGCAGCAAGGTGGTCTTGCCGGCCCCGTCGGCGCCCACTACCCCGTAAATCTCGCCTGGCGCCACCCGGATCGTCACTCCGGCCAATACCGGCGCAGCGCCATAGGCAAAATGCACCTCGGCGATGTCAATGGCAGCGGTCATGGCGCGGCGGCTTTAAGCGCGACATCAGCGGGTTGCCCCCGCTTCAGCGCTCCATCGGGATTCGCCACCTCAACCTTGACCCGATAGACCAGATCCACCCGCAAGGCGCGGGTTTCCACAGTTTTCGGAGTGAATTCGGCGTCCGGGGAAATAAAGCTGAGCCGCCCGTTCAGCACTTTGCCGGGCAGGCCGTCCACCCGAACCTCCGCCGCCTGTCCCAGCCGGACACGGGGCAAATCGGCTTCATTCAGATAGGCGCGCACCCAGGGATGGCTCAGTTCGGTGATGCGCAGCACCGATTTGCCGGAACTCACCACCTCGCCGGATTCCGCCAGCCGCACCGCCACCACGCCAGTCACCGGACTGTGCAACCGGGTATAGTCCAGTTGCCGCTGGGCCGTTTCGACCGCCGCTTGCCGGGCGCGAAGTTCGGCAGCGGCCCGCTCAATATCCTCGCGCCGTGGCCCTTCCCGCAGCAACGCCAAGGTCTGCCGCGCCTGTTCAACGCCAGCAAGGGCGACATTCTGCCGCAGTTGAGCCTGGTCCAACTGATCCTCGGGCGCCAGTTTTCTGAGCGCCAGATCGGCGAACCGCTTGAGGTCGGCGCGGGCAAAATCGAGATCGGCCTGCGCCCGCGCCAGTTGAGCTTCGGCGACTCGCAATTCCTGGACGCGGGCGCNNTCAAGAGCAGCGACCGGCTGGTCAGCCTGAACGGCGTCGCCTTCGTCCACCAGCAACCGGGCGACACGGCCACCGACCTGAAAAGCCAAATCCACTTCGCGCGCTTCCACGCTGCCGGACAGTTCGATCCGTTCACTGTCGCCAGCGCCTGTCCACGGCCAGCGGAACGCCATCAACAACGGCAAAATAGCCAGCGCCGCCAGCCAGAGGAGTTTGGATTTCAAAGGAANNCCCAGGCGAAAAGTATAGCCCCAGGCATCCATATCTGCGCACATCCGCGCCCGCCCGACACCCGGCAGCTCATCCGCCAGCAGGATTTGCAGATAGCAGACCCCGTTTTCCTCGATGCACTCTCCGCC
>DEHY01000129.1 GCA_002352185.1 Competibacteraceae bacterium UBA2788 | reverse complement strand
CGCCTGCCAATGAATAGTGATGCGCGCATCGAGTTGGTGAAAAACGGCGTCGAACCAGGCGATTCCACATAACACGGCGTTCTCACGGCTGATAACAGTGGCTTCGGCCTGGGCCTGTTCGGGAATCAGCGCAGCGGTCAAATCACCGCCGCCGACATCTTCGGCCAGCGCCAGGGCTACGGTGGGATGGGGATCAGGCGGGGTCATGGCGATTTCTCAGGAGGGGAGGATTGGCAAAATATACACGCATCGCCGCCCGCCGCAAAAACCTGCACTTACTCAGAACTGTGACATTGCCTTATCGGTGCATTGCCAGTCCAGATATAGCGCTCCTGGCTGAATTGTGGAAACACCTTGAGCCAAATCCCCCCGCTCGCCTAGCTCACGCCCCCCTTTGGCAAAGGGGGGTGGGGGGGATTTCGCAGACACCGCCATAACCCATTTAGGATTGCTATATTCGCCCCAAGCCGCTTCATGGAATTTAATCTTCATCCGGCAACAAGTCTCTTTCTACGATATTGCGCCCGTGTTTTATATCCTCAATTCGGCGTAACAGAATGCTGCCGTTCGGCTCCCGCGACAGAAAGGTAGTTTCATCCTCTGGCGCATAGCGCAACAGGGCTTCATATTCGGCAACAGGCAATATAACGGATACCCGCTCACCCGCTGGATTGACGATGTACTGCATGCTCATCGTTGTCGCCCTTGATAAATATTTCCAGTTTAATCCAGCCCAATCAGCGTCGCCATGCGCCCGGTTTTACCCTCGCGGCGATAGGAAAAGAACCGCGCCGAATCGCTAAAGGTGCAAAATTCCCCGCCGTAAACCGCTGCAACGCCCAGCCCGCGCAATTGCCGCCGCGCCAGTGCGTAAATATCCGCCAGCCAGCGCCCGGCAGGCGACGGGCGGAAACAGGCGGCGTTACCCACATCCAGCGCCAGAAAGGCGGCGCGCACTTCATCCCCCACTTCAAACGCCTCCGGGCCAATCGCCGGTCCCAGCCAGGCCAGCAATCCCGCTGATGGAACCGTCATCGCTGCCACGGTTGCTGCAATGACGCCGCCCGCCAGACCGCGCCAGCCGGCATGAGCAACGGCAACCACCGTCCCGGCGCGATCACACAACAGCACCGGCAAACAATCGGCGGTCATCACCACGCAGGCCCGACCGGATTTGCGAGTCCAGGCGGCGTCAGCGGCGACCGGCGCATCCACCGTCGAGGCGGCCACCACGGCGGCGCCGTGTACCTGATGCAGCCAGGCGGGATCGGCGGATAAACCAATCGCCGCCGCCAATCGCCGCCGATTCTCGGCGACACAGGCTGGATCATCACCCACATGCCCAGCCAGATTGAGGCTGTCGTAAGACGGTGGACTGACGCCCCCTCGTCGGGTCGTGCTGACCGCTCGCACTCGCGCCGGAGCGGGCCAGTCGGGGAAAATCAGAGAATCGATTAACAGTTCAGGCATCCCGGTGGTCCGCGTCTTCGCTCAATACCGCCAATAATTCCGCCAGATCGGCGGGAATTTCCGCACACCATTCCAGACGTTCGCCGGTCACGGGATGGATCAGGGCCAGCCGTTCCGCGTGCAACGCCTGCCGACGGAAGCCCTGAATGGTTTCGATACAGCGTGGCGATGCGCCCGGCGGCAGCCGTGGACGCCCGCCGTAAACCGGATCCCCCAGCAACGGCAGGCGAATATGCGCCATATGCACCCGGATTTGGTGAGTGCGACCGGTTTCCAGCTTGACCCGCAGCAGGGTATGCGCGCAAAAGCGGCGCAATACCCGGTAATGAGTCACCGCCGGTTTGCCGCCCGAAGTCACCGCCATGCGTTGCCGATCCACCGGATGGCGGCCCACTGGCGCATCCACCGTGCCGCCGGCCACCAGCAGCCCGTTGACCACCGCCAGATATTCCCGCTCAATGCGCCGCGCCTGCAACTGCTCGACCAGCGTGGTATGCGCCCGCAGACTGCGCGCCACCACCAGCAACCCGCTGGTGTTCTTGTCCAGCCGATGCACCAACCCGGCGCGGGGCAGCGTGGTCAATTCCGGGAAGTGATGCAGCAGCGCATTCACCAAGGTGCCGTCGCGGTTGCCAGCGGCGGGATGGGCCACCAGCCCGACCGGCTTGTTAATCACCAGCAGATCAGCATCCTGATAACAGAGATCCAGCGGCAGATCCTGGGCTACGACGCGGGTCTCCGCTTCCCGCGCCCATTCACCGCTGACGGCCTCGCCGCCAATGACCGGATCGCGCGGTCGGCGGATACAGCCATCCACGCGCAGTTGACCCGCCTTGAGCCATTGTTGCAGACGGTTGCGGGAATAGTCGGGCAACACTTCCGCCAGCGCCTGATCGAGCCGCATTCCGGCGCAGGTTGCAGGAATTTGGCAATCAATTCGTTCAGTTGAGGGCATGATGGTTTTTGGCGGTTCGGGCGTTATACTGGTTTTCATGACTCATTCTACTCCCGATAAGCACCGTTCCATGCCGTTATCCATGAACCGCACCTTAAAACTGCTCCTCGCCGGCCCGCTGGCCGCTGCTCTGCTGGCCGGCTGTTCCCTGCTCCCGGAAAAGATTGACGAGACCAAGGGTTGGTCAGCCCAGCGCCTGTACAGCGAAGCCAAGGAATCCATGAACGATGGCAACTATCAGACTGCCCTCGGCTATCTGGACAAAATCCAGGCTCGCTATCCCTTCGGACGTTATGCCCAGCAAGCCCAGCTCGACACCATCTATGTGCAATTCAAGGATGGCGAGCCNNCCCACTGACCGCACCAAGACCGACACCGCGACCGCCCGGCAGGCCTACAACGACTTCTCCGAACTGGCGCGGAAGTTTCCCAGCAGTCCCTACGCCGAGGACGCCCGCCAGCGGATCCTGTTCCTGCATAACAGTCTCGCCGCTTACGAAGTCAACGTCGCCGACTACTATCTGCGGCGAGGCGCCTACGTCGCCGCAGTCAACCGCGCCGAGTATGTGCTGGAAAACTATGCGCGTGCGCCGGCTACCGAGAATGCGCTCAGCGTCATGACTCAGGCCTACGTCAAAATGGGTATGCCGAAGTTGGCCGCCGATAGCCTGCGCGTATTGGAACACAACTATCCGCAATCGCCGGAACTGCCGAAGCTGAACGCGCTGGTCAAGAGTGCCGGTTGACCGACGACCGGACTGGATCAATTTCTTCCATTGGGTTCATCGCCGCGAGGGCCAGGTCATGTGGGATTTTTTTGAAACCGTCCGTCACCGTCATTCCATCCGCAAATACCAGCCGGATATGCCCGTCGAGATCGAAAAGCTGCACGCCATTCTGGAAATGGCCTGCGCGGCGCCGTCAGCGGGCGATTTGCAGTCCTACCGCGTGATTGTGGTGCGCGATCCGATTGAACGCCAGGCATTGGTCCACGTCGCCCACGAGCAGACGTTCATCGCCGAAGCGCCGATCTGCCTGGTGTTCTGCGCCGATCCGGCCCGCTCGGAAACGGCTTTCGGCGAGCGCGGCGCCACGCTGTACGCCTTGCAGGACGCCACCATTGCCGCCGCCTATGCACAACTGGCTATCGTCGCTGCCGGCATGGGTTCGACCTGGGTCGGTTATTTCGAAGAGGATCAGGTGCGCAAGGCATTAGGTCTGGAACCGGGGCTGGTTCCGATAGCTCTGATCAGCCTGGGCTATCCGGCGGAACTGCCAGAACCCAGTTCGCGCCGGCGGCTGCATGAAGTCGTGGCATGGCGGTAAACCCCGCGCAAGCAGGAATAGAAGGCGAAAGTCTCGTTTGCTTCACCGCGCCCGCTGCAACGCCCGAATCCCCTGTTCCAGTCCTTCCAGCGTCAGCGGGTACATCCGATCATGCATCAATTCCCGCACCATTTGAACCGACGGTACATAACTCCAATGGCTCTGCGGTCGTGGATTCAGCCAGATGGCGTGGGGATAAGCGGCCAATAACCGGTTCATCCACACATCACCGGCTTCGGGATTAAAATGCTCAACGCTGCCGCCCGGATAAGTGACTTCATAGGGACTCATGGTGGCGTCGCCGACCAGAATCAGCTTGTAATCCGGCCCGAAGGTGCGCAGCGCCGCCAGCGTTTCCGTCTTCTCNNTCTTCACAGACCCGGACGTGATCATCCATTGATCCGCCCACATCCAGAAACAGCAGCACCTTTACCGCATTATGCCGCTCCGGCACCATTTTCAATTCCAGATAGCCGGCATTGCGTGCGGTCGAACGGATGGTGTCATCGAGATCCAGTTCTTCAGCGGCGCCTTCACGGGCGAAGCGCCGCAACCGCCGCAGCGCTACCTTGATATTGCGGGTGCCAAGTTCCACCGTGTCATCCAGATTGCGGAACTCGCGCCGATCCCACACCTTGACCGCCCGGCGGTGGCGCGAGTCGTCCTGACCGATGCGGATGCCTTCCGGATTGTAACCATAGGCTCCAAACGGCGACGTACCGGCAGTGCCGATCCACTTATTGCCGCCTTGGTGCCGGCCTTCCTGCTCAGCCATGCGCTGAGCGAACGTCTCCATCAGTTTTTCCCAACCGCCCATGGACTCGATCAGTTGCTTGTCTTCATCGCTCAGGGTCAATTCTGCCAGCTTGTGCAGCCACTCCAGCGGCACCTTGGCTCCGATCTCTTGGTCGAACTGCGTCACCAGGCCCTTAAAGTGGCTGCCGAATACCTGATCAAAGCGGTCGTAATAACGCTCGTCTTTGACGAGCGCCGCCCGCGCCAGGTAATAAAACTCCTCGATGCTATGCGTCGTCACCCGCTGATGCAGCGCTTCCAGCAGGGTCAGAAACTCCGTCAGCGTCACCGGAACGCTGGCCTTGCGCAGCTTGAAGAAGAAGTCGGTCATCATAATAAAATAGGCCCTCGCTCCTGACCCCTCCCGGCAGGCGAGGGGAACATTATTCAG